>NZ_LWGG01000842.1:0-17794 GCF_001635365.1 Oleiphilus sp. HI0128
CTGTCAAAGCGCTTCATCGCTGTGAGTTCATCGAAGGCAGCCACAACATCGTACTTATAGGAGGCCCTGGCACGGGTAAAACTCACTTAGCAACGGCAATAGGCGTACAAGCCATCCAACACCACCGACTACGAGTGCGCTTCTTATCGACCATTGAACTTGTGAATCAACTTGAACAAGAAAAACTCGAAGGTAAAGCGGGACGCATTGCGAACAGGTTAAGCCATACAGACTTGGTTATCTTAGATGAACTTGGTTACTTGCCCTTTAGTCAAACGGGAGGCGCATTACTATTCCACTTGCTAGGCAAACTATATGAGAAAACAAGTGTGATTATCACGACTAACTTAAGCTTTTCAGAGTGGAGCCAAGTCTTCGGTGACGCAAAGATGACAACCGCATTACTTGATCGACTAACGCATCACTGTCACATCATTGAAACAGGTAACGAAAGTTACCGCTACAAAGAATCTACTAATAAACGAATTTAAAACTGGAAATAAAAGAAAAGTTCAGGCCATAATCTGGCCTCTCAGGCGGGTCAAAATTAAGTGCAAAAGCCGGGTCAGTTTTACATGCAAATTAACACTAGTGTTTTTATAGGCTAAACTAACAAGGTCAATAAACTGTAGAGGGCACCTGGATGATCGGTGAGCACAATTACAACCATTACAATATCAATAAGAAATTGGTTCGCGAAAAGATAGCGACGACTGAGCTTCGTGTTGGTATGTATGTTGTAGAATTGGATAGACCTTGGGTTGATACCCCGTTTCTGTTTCAAGGTTTTCTGATTAGCAGTGAAGAAGAGATCGATCAACTGAATGAGTATTGTGAATATGTTTATATAGATGTGACTCAGACAGAAATTACTTATAGGGAAAAACGAAAGAATCGTACTGATGTCAAAAGTCGCCGGATTTATAAAGTACCTGTTGAACGAGAGTTGGCTGTCGCCGTATCTGACTATGACTATGCGAAGAAGACAGTTGATCATGCCCTTAGTGCCCTCCGTCTATCTCAGGAGATAAATACCACTGAGGTAAAAACAGCTGTTAAAAGTTGCGTGAAAAGCGTACTAAAAAACCCTAATGCCATGCTCTGGCTAACTCAGATTAAAGACAAAGATGATTACACGGCAGAACACAGTTTACGTGTATCTATCATGGCTGTTGCACTTGGGCGTGAGCTGGAGCTGCTGGAAAAGGAGCTTGAAGACCTAGGCGTTGCGGCGATGCTGCATGATGTGGGAAAGATTAATATACCCATCGAGGTGCTGAATAAAGAAGGATCCTTAAATTCCGAGGAATATGAACTCGTCAAGGAACATGCGACACATGGTCGCAAGCTGCTGATGTCTAAATCAGACGTGCCTCCGGTCGCGGTTGATGTTGCGTATTGTCATCATGAACATCTCAATGGTAAGGGTTACCCAAGGGGGGTGACTGCTGAAAAGATTCCTTTCTTCGCTAAAATTGTTAGCGTGGTGGATGCTTTCGATGCCATTACCAGTGACCGGGTTTATAGTGATGCACGTTCGACATTGGAAGGTTTGCGTATTCTTTACGATTGTCGTGGCCAGCAGTTTGATGAGGAAATTGTTCGAGCTTTTATTCGCTTAGTAGGAATTTATCCACCGGGGCATATTGTTGAGCTGACCAATGGCGAAGTTGGTATTATCCTATCGTGCCAAAGAAACAATAAGCTTCGCCCCAAACTGATTATTGTCAGGAATACTGAGAAGAAAAGCTGTGCTGAACGGATTGTTGATCTAAGTAATGAGCAAAAAGATCAGCATGGTAAGCCGCTTCGAGTTAAAGAAATATATACAGACGGGGCCTTTGGCGTTCAGCTTAAGGAATACAAGGCCAAAGGCTTAAACTTTGGCCTTGCAGTACAGTAATAAACCTTAAAGCCTGGTACTGAACTTTGAAGGAATGACGAAAGCGCTAACAGTCTTGCGGCAGTCTTAGAAGTTTGTTTTGCGCCCTTAGACGCTTTCTCGGCCATGTTGTGAACCCTTTTACTGCGTTGTGATTGATTTCTTCTGCTACAGCTCATTGCTCCTTTGCAGCACTTAAACCAACTATAAATACATTAAGCGTTTGGGGCTCAGTAAACCAATCATTGAAGATTTATGTTTTACCCTTGAAAGAGCTGCTAAACTTAAGTGAGTTGTGCACCTCACCGAATATTTACTTTTAATACTGAGCCTGAAAAATGAGATCTATTTTAATTGTTGAAGACTCTTCTACCGTTCGTGAAATGGTTACCTTTGTTTTAAAGGATGAACGTTTGAAAATAGTCGAAGCTGAGGATGGCTTGGAAGCGCTCGACTTGGCGAAAAAGCAGAACTTTGACCTAGTGATCACAGACCACAATATGCCTAATATGAAGGGAATTGATTTAGCCATTGCATTGAGGAATATGGAGTCTTACAAAGAAACGCCTATTTTGATGCTAACAACTGAGTCAGACCCTAGGCTGAAAAAAGTAGGTAAAGATACCGGTATAACTGGTTGGATTCTAAAGCCCTTGAGTCCTCAGCGCTTCAAACCAGCCATAGAAAAGCTGTTGGATATTGCCTAAGTCTTAGCAATTCTTGCCATTATGATCGATGATGCTCTTCTCACCCTGGCTTTGTCACCTATTCTCGTTCCGCAGGGAATCTATACTAAAAAAGTGACGCCTAAACTTCCTGAGCCTGAAGGTAGCCGTGAAGGTATTTTAGGTAACGGGGAGCCTTTGCGCATCTTAATTCTAGGTGACTCAGCTGCTGCAGGTGTTGGCGTTGATAGTCAGAACGATGCGCTTTTAGGGCAGCTGGTGTCGAAACTGTCGCAGTACCGCGCTATCGAGTGGCGCCTTTTAGCCGAAACAGGCTTGAAGACATCTGAGATGCTAGAGCGCCTACATGCGCTTGAGGCTTTTAAAACCGATGTTGTCATTACTTCCTTAGGTGTCAATGATATAACCGGCGGGACACGACTGAAACACTGGCTAGAGCAGCAAAGAGAGTTAAAACTGCTGCTTCAAGACAAGTTTCAAGCGCGTCATATCTTCTTGAGCAGTGTACCTCCCATGCATGAATTTCCGGCTCTACCTCAGCCACTTCGCTGGTTTTTGGGGCGTCGTTCTCGTGCAATGAATAGTGCTTTGAACGAACAGGCAGCACTAGATGAGGCTTTAGCTTTTGTTAGTGTTCAGTTTCCTATGCAAAAAGAGTTCTTTGCCAGTGATGGCTTCCATCCCAGTGCGCAGGCTTACCGCTTATGGTCAGAAGCTTTACTTGAGCACTTTAAAGAGCGTTGTTTATTGCCCCAGCGTTGAAGGTATCGTCGAGCAGCATTCCAGGCTGATCATCGCTTTTTTGCGTTCTGCTCCCCAGCGATATTGATTAATCTCCCCCGTACTTCTAATGACCCGGTGACAGGGAATCAAATAGGCAATATTGTTCTTCGCAATGGCTGAAGCGACGGCTCTGGTAGTATTTGGTTGATTGATTTGCTCAGCAACCTGTTGATAAGAGCGCAACTCGCCTTCAGGAATCTTCAGTAAGGCCTCCCATACCAACAGTTGGAAAGGCGTTCCTTTGCAGAGCAAGTTCAACTTGTTCTCGTTTGCTGGTCCAGAGTCGAAAATACGTTTTAGGGTAGTTAATGTGCTCGCTTGGTTTTGCTTTAGTTCAGCATGTGGCCACTCGCGCTTCATCTCAGCCAAACCTTCTGCTTGAAGCTCCAGTGAGTCAAGAAATGCCAATTTGCATAAGCCTCGTTGAGTCAGAGCTAGCAGACAATAACCGAAGGGAGAGGGGTGAAAGCCATAGTCTATTTGAACGCCTTGGCCACCACTTTTATATTCGCCAGGTGTCACGCTTTTACACTGAACCATCAGATCGTGAAGTCGGCCACTCCCGCTTAAGCCGCTGTTGTAAGCGGAATTAGAGACAGAGTGTTGCTTAAGTAAAGCTTTGGCTTTTTGCTTGGTCAGAAATTGTAAGAACTGCTTGGGTGATACCCCCGCCCATTGAGTAAACACACGCTGCAGGTGAAACTCACTCAAGCCAACATATTCGGATACCGCTCTTAAACTGGGTTGCTGACCCTGTTTAGCGTCAAGAAAAGTGATCGCTTGAGCGACTATCTGGTAATGGCGGTGCTGTTCGTCAAACCGTGTCATGGTGCCTTCCTGAAATCTCATAAACTGAAGAGCTTGGTGATAAGTCAGTATAAGAGAAGACGGCAAGGCGTTGCGACCCGATCCTTGCTCATTTTAAGGATTATGCTGGCTGTGTTTTATGTGCCAAGGCCAGAGCAGCGCTTCGGTTTTCAACGCCTAGCTTGCTGTAGATATTCTTTAAATGCCATTTGGTCGTTGATAAAGCAATACCAGACTGTTTACTAATCTCCGCGTTACTTAGGCCAGTGGATAGAAGCTCAAATATTTCGAGTTCCTTGTCGGTCAGCAGGTGAGCTGGTTGAATCAGGTCTTGGAACTTATCACCAGCTGCTACCAAGGTATGAAAAATATCGGTAAAAATGGTGGGCAGGGCCACTCTGGATTCATTAACCGCTTGCTGGAAGAGCAGTTCCAGCCCAGGAGCTTCATCAAATACACTGCGGGAAAAACAGACCAAACCATAACGGCTAATGAGGCGCTTAACCAGACTGATCGCCGCATCAGTGTTACCCTGCCTAAAGGCAATCATGGCGATATTGCAGCGTGCTATCAATACTCGTGAGGTGATATTGTTCCGGTCTAGCAACTGGGCGATATCTTCGAGCAAGTCGCTTGCTTGTTTAAAGCGACCTTTAGATATCAAAAAATATACGGCAGCCAGTGCACCTCTTTCCCGGTGCTCTTCATATTGCCCGGATTTCTGCCAAACTCCTTTATTGATGAACTCATCTAAGTGGTACTTTTCGAAAATGTGCTTACAAACTGAGAAAGAACCGCTACGAAACGCCTGGCGCATTTTTTCGTGAACTACTTGGCTATTAAAGCGCTGATAGTCACCTAAAGATAAAATACGCTCAAGTTGGTCAAGTAAGCGGCTTGCTTTGGACGATTGGTCTTTTATATGAAAAACCCGGGAGCTATATAGATAAACCGTCGCTACTTCTTCCGTTGCGCAGGAGTGGTTAACTAGTGGGATTAATTGCGTGCTCAATTCCAGTGACTTATCCAGCTGATTTTGCTCATATTCTACTACCATCATACCGGTCGCCAGGTTTGCCCATAGCGGGTTTCTGTCACCATGTTTAATAGGCAGAAACACTTCGTTCATCAGTTGAATAGCCTCGACACCCCTGCCTAAATATCGGTCACATAAAATGATGACTAAGCTGGCAAAGCTTTCGAAGAAGTGATGCTGATTCTGGTTCAGGATACTTTTACCCTCATTTGCCAGCCGAAAAGCAGAACTCAAGTTTCCGCTGCACATCAGGGCATAGGCCTCCAGTACCTTTACAAAGCCGAGGATCTCTTGAGGCGCCTCTGCAAGGTTCTTGGCATATTGCGGATCGGGAGCCAGAACTTCCGAGTCACTTTGAAAGAGTTTGAGTAGATAATGAAAGAACTGGTAATGAGATTTTAGCGTGCCCGAGCCCGCTGTAGAGGCGAGCTTAAGTCTCTCGAGGAAATACCCGGCTTGATTGAAGCGTCGGGTAAATGATAAAGCATAAAGTTGATTGATCAGTAATTCAGGGTGCTGTGTAAAGTCTTCACTTGATAAGTTACTTAGGCTGTCTGTGACTCGTTCAAGCTCTCCTTGTTTTATCCAGCCCGCGCAAGCATCTTCTAGAATCTTGAAGTAGAAGCTTTGCTCGGAAGATTGTCTAGCGTGATAGATCGCGCTGTCGAGATCCTTATGCTCAAGGAAGTATTTGGCGACAAGGAAGTGTAAGTGCTTGATATGTTCGGGGCCTTCTTCAATTTCCAGGCGTTTTAGTAAGAAGTCCTGTAGCAACGGGTGGTAACGATACCACCCAGCATTATTAGGCTCTGGCGAAAGAAACAGCTCTTGCATAGTGATTTCTTCAAGACTGGCCGCCGAGTAGTCGATATTCAGTACATTTTCACAAAGATCCTGATTGAAAGATTTGCAAATAGCTGTCGATAGTACAAAGCGTTTAGCGCTAGGAGTGAGCTTATTAAGGACTTCGTGACCAAAATAATTCAGTAATTCGGGCTGACTACCGCTAAAGCTATCTAGTGCAGATTCGCCAACTTTGTCGTAGGCAAGTAGTGCTAGTTTTGTACCGACGAACCAGCCTTCTGTTTGGTCGAGCAAGGTATTGACTCTATTGGGCTGTAGGCTGGAACCGCCAATGGTTTGATTTAATGCGAGCAGGTTTGTTTCATCTAGTTTTAAATCATTGCCATCTATCAACAATACAGATTCTTGCAGCTTTAGTTTTGCAATCGAAAATTGGGGGTGTCGTCTAGATGATAAAACAAATGTGACATGCTTCGGTAATTGGCTGATTAAGCGTTCTAGCGTCTTATGAATATGACTGGCTTTTATGTGGTGAAAGTCATCAAAGACAATCGCTAATGGATGATCAATTTGTGTTAGGGCTTCAATGAAAACCTCAATGATTTGCTCGGGCTTTACTTCGGAGTCATCTTTAAAAAGGTTAAAAAATGAAGCATCCCATAGCGGCGCGATATTTTTCAGGGACTCAAATATTAACGCAAATAATGCGTTGCCCTCATTAAGCTTTGGGGAGGTCTGGAATTGCAAGGTCTGACATTCAGTATGAATGGATTTTTGCCGAGTTACCCATTGATCCAGCAAAACACTCTTTCCGGAACCGGGTGGTGCCACCATGAGAACAAGAGGGTAGCCTAGCCCCTTATCCAATAGTGCTATTAGATCATCTCGCTTGATATGAGTATTCATAGTGCCACCGCTCGTCCTGATTCCTTGTTATTGTTCTGACTCTATATGGCATACATGCGTCTACTAATTAAGACTGCATTATGTCCTTTTCGATCTCAATAGCGCTTTTAAATATTGTGAAATACCACTATTCAAAGTGTGAAATAGGCCATGTTTTATGACTTTTGCTGTAATTGTCGGTAATTTATCTATTAACGTTTGAACTCAGGCTGAAACAGGCTTAAGAGATCGAGTGTACCTTGATTTTTGTATCTCCCCATCCTTTAGGAGGGTGTTAAAGTTTTAACACTATCCTTACCCTGCCGGTTACTTGACAAAAGTTGTCCTCTTTTCCTCAAGCAGGGGTCGAGCGTATCCCCCAATATGCACCTGCTTAGGGAAAGGGTTTTTTGTCAAAGAAAACAAAAATAATGGACGGAGAGACGACACATGATTATTAACTCGGTATGGGTAACCTGGCCGGCCCTGGTCAAATACGGCACACTCGGTGTAGCAGGCGCTGCACTAATAATTGGCTTGGAACGAGGTGAGCTGCTCGAGAACAATATGATCTCGACAGAAGACTTTGAACTAGCAAACGAAGGTATTGTCTGTGATGAGCGAAGCCACACCGCTCGAACAGAAGATGGTACCTGTAATATTCTGGAGAACCCGTCAGAAGGTTCTGTCCATATGCGCTTTGGACGAAACGTCGAGCTTCAAGCCGCCTTTGGTGAAACGGAAGACGGTACCTTGTTGAGCCCTAACCCGCGTGAAGTCAGTAACTCGCTGATGAAGCGTGAGCAATTTAAGCCCGCCACCAGCGTTAACTTTATTGCGGCGTCATGGATTCAATTCATGGTTCACGATTGGGTGAGCCACGGCCCTAATGCGACCGATAACGATATCGAAGTGCCTCTACCATCAGGTGACCCTTTAGGTACGGGTGTTATGTCTGTACAACGTACAACTGCTGATCCGGATCGTAGCGTTGAAGACGATGCTTACTTGCCAGCGACTTACCGTAACCACAATACTCACTGGTGGGATGGCTCACAGCTTTACGGCAGCAACAAAGAAACCAATGATTCTGTTCGTTCATTTGAAGATGGTAAGCTCGCTATTGAAAGTGATGGTACTTTGCCAACAGACTTCTGGAGTGGCGTGCCGGTTACTGGCTTTAGTGACAACTGGTGGCTAGGTCTTAGCATGATGCACCAGCTATTCACCTTGGAGCATAACGCTATTGCTGACAAGCTGAAGGAAAACTATCCAAACGCGACAGATCAGTGGCTATTTGATAAGTCCCGCTTGATCAACTCTGCCTTGATGGCGAAGATTCACACAGTTGAATGGACGCCTGCAATTATCGCCAACCCTGCATTAGAGTTGTCGATGGAAGCAAACTGGTGGGGTATCGCGCGTAATCCTGAAACACGTGATTTGATCCAAAATGTGACGGACGATATCAAAGGTCCTAATTCCTGGCTCATTAACACCATCGCATTATTTGATCCTGAAAAAGCTGAACAGTTAAGCACGCCAGGCGCAATTGACCATATCCTTGGTGGTTTGGTTGGCCAAAGCAAACCAAATAATTATGATGTTCCTTATGTACTGACTGAGGAATTCGTTGCGGTTTATCGTATGCACCCATTACTACGTGATGCGGTAGATATCTACGATATCGGTTCAAATGTTGTTTCTGAGCGTATCAATATTGAAGACACGCGTGATGGCGATGCAGAAGATATTCTCGATAATCAGGGCGGCGATCGTCTATGGTACTCCTTCGGCATTACTCACCCAGGTTCCTTGACGCTAAACAACTATCCTGAGTTTTTGCGTAACCTTTCAATGCCGTTAATTGGCGATATTGACTTGGCAACAATCGATATTATTCGTGACCGTGAGCGTGGTGTACCACGTTACAACGAATTCCGTCGCCAGATTGGTTTGAATCCGATTACCAAGTTTGAGGATTTAACTGAAGACCCTACAACTTTGACTGAATTGAAGCGTGTTTATAACAATGACATTGAGCAGATCGATGCTTTGGTGGGTCAGCTAGCTGAAACAGTGCGTCCTGATGGCTTTGCCTTTGGTGAGACGGCTTTCCAGGTCTTTATCCTGAATGCTTCTCGTCGTTTGATGACAGACCGTTTCTATACTGAAAGCTATACACCTGAAGTGTACACGCAAGAAGGTATCGACTGGGTAGAAAATAACACCATGGTTGACGTGATTCGTCGTCACTTCCCCGAGCTAGAGTTAAGCTTAACGGGTGTAGATAATGCCTTTAAACCATGGGGTTTGAAGATTCCAGATAACTACAAAGAGTGGTCAGCTTGTGATAAAGAGCAGCTCTTATGGACGAACGGTGCAATGCGTACTGAATATGATGCAGGAGAGCGTCCAGGGTTAACTGATGTCGATATTGGTGGCCTGATTAATACGGTACTTTGGGAAAAAGTAAATCGTAAGGACGATGTCGCGCCACTCGGTTATGAAAAGCCAATCCATGCTCACGCAGCTATGGCGACCACTACTTTTGAACCTGCTTCTGGCCACCCTTATACAGGTGTCTTCAAAGGTGCAGAGTGTGGCTTATTGCGCCTGTCAGTCACGGGTGACCCAAATGACCGTGGCTTTGCTCCAGGCTTAGCATGGAAAGTGTTCGTTGACGGTAGAAACTCACGCAATGTCTCGGCGTTATACACCTTATCAGGCCAAGGTGGTAACCATGATTTCTTTGCAAATGAGTTGTCGCAGTACGTTGACAAGGAAGTGAACGAAACTTTGGGTACCACAGCCTTGTTCTCACTAGTTTCGACTAAGCCAACCACGCTTTCTGTAGAGAAGATGGCGAAGGTTCGCGCAGATGGCACCAAAGAAAGCAGCGTTGTTACGCCGACGCAGGTTTACTTTGTTCCGCGCCCAGAAGTGAAGGGCTTGTTCTCAAGTGCTTCTCATGACTTCCGTGACGACTTGGAAAGCTTACCAGAAGGTACGCCTATCTATGACGTCTACGCAACGAGCGAGAAAATTCGCACTTCTATCTTCCCGTATTTTCATAAGAAGTATGCGAAATCTCGTCGTGATAGTGCTAAGAAAGTTGGTACGATTCGCCTAAGTTCTGAGTTTATCAGCTCGGCCTTTGGTGACGGTGGTGTTTTCTTCAACCACCAGCGTGTAGAGGATCAATAAGTAAGGATTTCAACTTAGCCTAACCCTTGTATTTATCAATCTGTACTTTGGTAAATAACATATTGGCTGTTCTAGAGCAGGCGGATCAGTCAAAATGAAGGGAGTTGTGCCCCGGAGTCTTTCGAGACTTCGGGGCTTTTTTTATACTTCTAGTCTGAGAAGCCCTACTGAAGGAGGGGAGTGCTTGGTTGGTCTGACGCTGTCACCTACCACTTTGCAGTGGCCAGTAATTGAGTTAATGCCTGCAGACCTTTGCCTTTATTGCTGAGTTTCCATGCCATAAAGCATTCATGATTATTTACCTTAGCAAGCTTAAGCTCCTTCAGCTTGCCACTCTCAATGGCTTGGTGAATACGTTTTCGCGGCAAGTGACCAATACCTATACCTGCTAATATGGCTTCGACCTTTTGATCCATGGTTTGTACATAAAAGGTTTTCCCTGCATCTGTGAGCCCGGCGCTGCGCGACACCTCCAGTATTGAGGTGTCATGGGTAACAACGCGTCTTAACTTAGGCAGTATTTCGGTGAGCCTCTGTGTATCTAAGGCGAGTTCAGCAAGTTGATGGGACGTGGCAATAACCGGTATTAGGTCGGTGTCTGTTAGTGGAATTGCGCGGAAGCCTTTTTGTAATGGTACCGGTCCTGGCGCGCCGACAAGGAGTTCTACGCGGTCTTGCTCAAGTGCTTCCCAGCCGCCGTTAAGTACGCACTCAATTAGATCAACTTCTACATTTTCGTGTTCGGCCAGAAAGTCAGACAGCACATCATATAGTACAGGTTGATTCAGCGTGGACTCCATCGCGATTCGTATTTTCGGCTCCCAACCCGTGGCAACTTCTTTTGCTGAATTAGCCAGCTGAGAAGTCGCCATCAGAATCTTTCGCCCTTCTTGCAAAATTCGCTGCCCTGCGGGGGTTAATACCGAGCGTCGACCTTGACGCTGAAACAAAGTGATACCCAATTGTTCTTCGAGCTTCTGAATAGCATAAGAAACGGCCGAGGTGGCTTTGTTCAATTCTTCAGATGCTTTTGCATAGCTTCCTCGTCTATCTATCGCATCTAAGGTTTCTAAGGCTTCAATAGTGATCGGGTTTCTAATCATTACGGTTCCATAAAGATTGTTCTAATTATTAGATCATTCTAAACAGATATTGGCGCTTATTGGAAGTTCTTCAGCGCGATACACTTATTTCATCAAATCAAAACACAGAGGAAACACGCCATGAAAGCACTATTCAACAAAATCAGCACAACGACTGCGGGCCTAGACACGCTACCTATCCGAATTGGCGCGGGCATCACATTCGCCGCACACGGCAGTCAGAAACTATTTGGCTGGTTTGGTGGCTATGGATTGGATGGAACGGCGGGTTGGATGGAGTCGATTGGATTATCGCCCGGTATCTTGATGGCAGGGCTTGCAGGGAGTGCCGAATTCTTCGCCGGTTTATTGCTGATAGTTGGCTTTTTGGTTCGTCCAGCGGCCTTGGTACTGGCAATCACTATGATTGTGGCGATTGTCACGGCTCACATTGAAAATGGATTTTTTATGGCAACTAACGGTTATGAGTTTGCGCTCGCATTACTGGTTATCAGCGCAACCTTAACGATTAGAGGTGCAGGTAGTTTGAGTATTGATAAGGCACTTTTATCGTACAAGACTGTTTAGCCAACACGTTGATTAATCAGATTCAGATAGTTAAGTGCGACTCAAAACATCGCACTTTGATAATCGTTATTGAGGTACAAGGTCATGGGCTTAATACAAGATGGGAAATGGGTTGATCAGTGGTATGACACGAGCGATAGCGGAGGTGAGTTTCGTCGCCAAGATAGTCGCTTCAGAAGTTGGTTGACCGCCGATGGTCAACCTGGCCCGCAGGGTGAGAAGGGGTTTAAGGCAGAGAAAGGCCGCTACCATTTGTATGTTTCGTTGGCGTGCCCATGGGCTCATCGCACGTTGATTTTTCGCCAGCTGAAGAATCTACAAGATTATATCGATGTGACGGTAGTCGACCCGATAATGTTAGAAAACGGTTGGGAAGTTACCGACCCGCTGTACGGTTTTCAATACGCTTACCAGCTTTACATGCGCGCTGATAGCCAATACGAGGGGCGGGTTACGGTACCGGTTTTATGGGATAAACAGACCCAAACGATTGTCAGTAATGAGTCGTCTGAAATTATTCGCATGTTTAACTCAGCCTTTAATCACCTAACTGGCAATACTGATGACTATTATCCAGAGGGCTTGCGTGAGTCGATTGATATGATTAACGAGCGAATTTATGACTGCATTAATAACGGTGTTTATCGTGCAGGTTTTGCGACGACGCAAGAAGCCTATGAAGACGCTTACCATCAATTATTTGATGCCCTAGATTGGGTAGAAGGCGTACTGTCTAAGCAGCGTTATCTGTGTGGATCAACACTAACCGAAGCTGACTGGCGTCTATTTACGACACTGATTCGATTCGACGCTGTTTATTTTGGACACTTTAAAACCAATAGACAACTGATAGCGAGTTACCCCGCGATGAGTTCTTATGTTCGCGAGCTGTATCAAGTGCCAGGGGTGGCCCAGACAGTGAATTTTGAGCATATCAAAACCCACTATTACGCCAGTCACCTTACGATCAATCCGACGGGGGTCATTCCTTTAGGGCCTGAACAAGATTTCGATTTACCCCATGATCGAGACCAGTTGGAAAAAGCTAACTAACGATCTCAGTCACTATTTTCATCAAAAGTAAGGAGTTGTCATGCTTTATTATCGAGCTGCTGACGAACGAGGTAAGGCCAACTTTTCTTGGTTAAATAGCCAACATAGCTTTTCGTTTGGTCACTATTACGACGCCGATCACATGGGAGTTTCGGTACTGAGAGTCATCAATGATGATGAGGTTTCCCCCGGTGCGGGTTTTGATAATCATGGTCATCGAGATATGGAAATTATTTCTTATATATTGGAGGGGGCTATCGAGCACAGAGATAGCACAGGAAATCACTTTATAGTGCCTGAGGGAGAGGTTCAGCGTATGAGCGCAGGGTCAGGGATTATGCACTCTGAATTTAACGCATCTAAAACCGAAGCATTGAAGTTTTTGCAAATTTGGATCAGTCCAAATGTAAAACTCATTGAACCTAGTTACGAGCAAATGCCCATCTTACAGTCTTCGACACTGACAGCTTTGGTAACGCCAGATGGAAGCAACGGTAGCCTAAGTATTCACCAGGATGTGAGCCTTTTTCGCTTGCAGCTAAACGCCGGAGAACGCTACGAATTGACGGCTCAAGCGCGAGTGGGTTATTTGCATGTAATTGAGGGGGAGGGACTTGGCGTTACATCGACTGACAAGCTTGAATTAAAGCCAGGTGATGGTCTAGGTATTATAAAAGATCAGCTATCTATTACGGCCAAAGATGAAGGCTTGACTGCTCTTTGGTTTGACCTCCCGCCAAGATAATTGCTTGTAATATAACGCGAGAAAACATTCTGATGAATGCAACTGATGACCTAAGCCTATTATTGCTTGACCCGCTATTTTGGGGGCTAGCCGTGGTTGGCGTGTTAATAACGGGGATCTCAAAATCTGGTTTTGCCGGAGGAGCGGGTGTTATCGCGGTACCATTACTATCGTTCGTGATGCCCGTGCCGGTTGCCGCTATTTTAATGTTGCCGCTTCTCATTGTGATGGACGCAAAGACGATGCACTATTATTGGCGCAGCGTGAACTGGCAAGAAATAAAAGTGATCGGCCCCGCGGCACTGGTCGGCATCATCGCGGGTGGCTATTTATTGGGTGGATTGTCCAGTAGCTTGTTACAGTCTTTGCTTGGTTTATTTTGCATTGCATTCGCGCTGTGGAAACAGTTGAGCCCCGTTTTGGCTCACCTGCCCTATGCAGGTCTTTTTTGGGCGACCTTGTCTGGTTTAACCAGCACATTGCTACACGCAGGTGGTCCACCGATTAATATTTATTTGGCCACGATACGATTACCCAAGCGCACGTGGTTGGCAAGCGCTGCCATGTTTTTTGCGATGATGAATCTGGTTAAAATCGTTCCGTATGCCTTAGCCGCCCAGTCACAGAGTGGTTTTTCTGTGTCGTCGTTGTTGATTATCGACATAATTTTGTTACCGGCTTGCTTACTTGGTTCGACTTTAGGACATCGCTTGCATACAAAAATGAGTGAAGCCCATTTCATGTCTGCGTGTAAGGGTTTGTTATTTCTGTCAGGGCTTGGCTTACTCATTAGTGTGGCGCTCTAAAGCCTTTTGGTTCTAGTGTTTTAAAGATAAGGCATGGCTCTACATAAGCATTTTCCCTATAATCTCCCCCTTCTTTGCACCGCCTGACTATTAAGCACTATGAGCAACAGACCTGATACAGACAACTACCTCGAACTTTTCCTGAATGATATTCCGCTAATGGATGTTCGAGCACCGGTTGAGTTCGATAAAGGTGCCTTTCCAAATACCCTCAACGCACCCTTAATGGATGATGAAGAACGGCGTTTGATTGGTATTCGTTATAAAGAATCAGGCCAGGATAGTGCCATTGAACTAGGACACGAGCTGGTATGTGGCGAAAATAAAGCCCAAAAGCTTGAGGCCTGGTTGGCTTTTGCTAAACAGAACCCCCAGGGCTATTTGTATTGCTTTCGGGGTGGTTTGCGATCAAGAACCACACAAGGCTGGATTAAAGACGTAGGTGTGGATTACCCCTTGATAAAAGGCGGCTACAAAGCCATGCGTCGTTTTCTGATTGACGAAATGGAAACGCAAATCAGCGAGCTGGACTTCACCGTTATTAGTGGCCGAACGGGCACCGGTAAAACACGCGTTTTGAAGCAGTTCAATAATTACGTCGATCTAGAAGGCTTGGCTCATCATCGTGGTTCTAGCTTTGGTCGAATGTTGACCCCTCAACCTAGCCAAATAGATTTTGAAAACAAACTATCCATCGCCCTATTAAAAGCGCGCCATCAAAATAGCGGCACGGTATTTCTGGAAGACGAAAGTCGTTTGATTGGCCGGTGTGCTTTGCCTTTGACTTTGAAAGACCGCATGTCTGCTTGCCCTTTAATTGTCTTAGAAACGCCTTTGGAAGAACGAATCGATGTAGTGCTTCAAGACTATGTGATTGATATGACCGAAGCCTACTTAAGCCGGGACGGTGAAGAGCAGGGCATTGAGAATTTCTCTAACTATCTGTTTGAGAGTTTAGGGAGAATAGAACGCCGCTTGGGTAGCGAGCGAAAGAATCATCTACAGCAAATGATGGCACGAGCGATCAAACAACAATTTTCTGCTTCAGAATCTGATGAGGCTTACGGCCTTCACCGGGAGTGGATCGAACATTTACTAAAAGATTACTACGACCCAATGTACGATTATCAGCTCTCAAAGAAGGCTGAAAGAATTGTATTGCGGGGAAGCAAAGACGCACTATTGGAGCACTACTCAAAATGAAATTATTCAGTACCTTGATCATATTGTTTAGCCTAGCGGTGAGCGCGCAGGCGAAAGATTTTACCTTTACCGCCATCCCTGATCAGGACAGCACCCAGCTTGAGCAGCGCTTTGGTGCAGTGTCTGAGTACTTAGGGAAGGCCTTAGGCATTGAGGTACGTTATGTGCCGGTTAAGTCTTATGCGGCTGCAGTGACAGCATTTCGAAATGATCAGGTTCAATTAGCCTGGTTTGGTGGTTTGTCGGGTGTGCAGGCGCGCTTATTAGTGCCAGGCTCCCAAGCGATCGCACAGGGAGATGAAGACCGCTTCTTCAAGACTTACTTTATTGCGCATCATTCTACAGGTTTAAAAAAGAGTGATGAATTCCCAAAAGGTATTGCTAACAAGACACTGACCTTTGGTTCAAAAGGTTCAACATCGGGTCGCTTGATGCCTGAGTTTTATATCCGTCAACACCTTAATGATGCGCCTGATGCGTTGTTCAAACGTATAGGTTTTAGTGGTAATCACTCACGCACAGCCGCTTTGGTTAACTCAGGTGCCTACGAAATTGGTGTGTTGAGCTACAAGGTTTGGGAAAAAGAGCTAGCCGCAGGTAAGATTGATCCAAAAAAGGTTCAGGTTATTTGGGAAACACCTCAGTACCAGGATTACCAGTGGAGCATACGCGGTGATGTGGACGCGCATTGGGGTGAAGGTTTTGGTGGAAAGATTAAACAAGCCTTGTTGAATATGAAAGACCCTGACTTGCTAGCGCGTTTTCCTCGTAAAGCCTTTATTGAAGCGAAGAACGAAGATTATCAGGCAATTTTGGATACCGCTAAAAGCATTGGTTTGATTGACTAATATGCTTGATACGGGGGCACCGACAAAAACCATATTTCATCTCTCCAAGCAGGATTTAGCGTGGCAAGGTAATACCGTGCTGCGTGACTTGGAGATAGAAATTAAGGCCGGTGAAAAAGTCGCACTGCTTGGCAAGAGTGGTGCAGGTAAAAGTACTTTACTCAAAGCACTATACCAGCTGCGCCCCGATGATATTGCCTTCTGTCAGCAGGCGCCGGCTTTGGTCCCCAGTTTATCTTTGTTCCATAACATTTATATGGGGCAGTTGGATAAGCACAATTTTCTCTATAACGCTTTGAATTTGTTTTTTCCTCAGAAGGCGGTTCAAAAAAAGGTAGCCTTGCTTGCACAATCTTTAGGTTTACAAGAACACTTGAAAGCGCGTGCCGAGACCTTATCTGGCGGTCAGCAACAGCGTGCAGCATTAGCTCGAACGCTGATCCAGGAACGGGATATTTTTCTCGGCGACGAGCCGGTTTCTGCGGTGGATGAGCTACAAGCCGAGCGCTTGATCGCTAAGATCATCTCTTCTCACCAGAGCGTTGTTTTAGCACTCCATAATACCGAACTGGCCGTGAAATACTGCGATCGTATCATCGGCTTGAAAGGCGGTGAGTTAGCGATAGATTGCCAAGTTGCCGAACTGGACTCAGATAAGCTTCGTCAAATCTATTCCGATTTCGAGACCCAGCAGCCCACCGGCGAACATGATAATACGCCGGTGCCTAAGCATCCTGACTTAAAGCTCTGTCGTTAAGCTATGTGGACGCTTAATCGAGTCAGCTCCGGCTTTTTGTTTCTGGCGCTTATTTGCCTTTGTTTTGCCGACCTTGAAATCATTACAGCAGACCCTTGGGGAGAGCTAGGTCGTATTGCTCAGGGTTTTGTCAGCCCGTCTTTTTTCTCTTGGTATGAATTGCTGGTCAGCTTGCTGAACACCTTGGCTTTTGCCTTGGTCGGTGTGGCGATCTCTTCTGTATTCGGCTTGCTGTTGGCGCAATGTTTTCAGCATCGTTTGGTCCGTATTGGCTGTGCCTTTATCCGTTCAATTCATGAAATTTTTTGGGCTTTGCTGTTTTTGCAGTTCTTTGGCTTGTCGACGCTGACTGGCTTGTTGGCGATTATCATTCCTTTTTCTGGCATCTTCGCCAAGGTCTATGCCGAGATTTTGGAAGAAAGCGATCGTGCGCCGAATGATGCCCTGACCCACCAGGCACAAGGCTCGTTTTCGGCTTTTCTTTACGCGCGCTTGGCGCAGGCTTGGCCGCAAGTCGTGTCGTATACGCGTTATCGTTTGGAGTGCGGTATTCGAAGCAGCGCGATACTTGGTTTTATCGGCTTGCCTACGCTGGGCTTTCATCTCGAAAGCTTCTTCAGTG
>NZ_LWGG01000843.1:0-5534 GCF_001635365.1 Oleiphilus sp. HI0128
ATAACCTGTTGATAGATTGGAGTTAAAAACTAATTATCAATGCGGTATGCTTGGGTTTATAAGTTTCATGTATACCGGATATATAAACTATATATTTCATTTATTCCTGTCATTTAATTAGAATTCTGCTCGAAATTCAAATCACGCTTCTTTCTAAGTTATTTGCAGTTGAGTTGTCGCATATAAAGGAAGGGGGTTTCATTCCTAAACATAAGGGATACGTAAAATGTCACAATACCAAGACGAGATCAAAGCAGTAGCATCTGTTGTAGAAGCAAAAGGTGATAGCTGGGCTGCAATCAACCCTGAGTCAATTGCACGCATGCGCGCTCAAAACAAATTCAAGACTGGTCTTGATATCGCGCAATACACTGCTGATATCATGAACGCTGACATGGCTGAATTTGATAAAGATAAAACTAAGTACACGCAGTCTCTAGGTTGCTGGCACGGTTTTGTCGGCCAACAGAAGATGATCTCTATCAAGAAGCACTTCGGTGGCAAGACTGACCGTCGTTACTTGTACCTTTCTGGTTGGATGGTTGCTGCACTACGTTCAGACTTCGGTCCACTTCCTGACCAATCAATGCACGAAAAAACTGCTGTTGCATCGTTGGTTGAAGAGCTATACACATTCCTACGTCAAGCTGATGCGCGTGAACTAGGCGGTCTTTTCCGTGCTCTAGACGCTGCTAACGAAGCTGGCGATTCAGCAAAAGCTGCTGAAATCCAAGATCAAATTGACAACCACGTAACTCACGTTGTGCCAATTATTGCTGATATCGATGCTGGTTTTGGTAACGCTGAAGCGACTTACCTAATGGCTAAGCAGATGATCGAAGCGGGTGCTTGTGCACTACAGATCGAAAACCAAGTTGCTGATGAAAAGCAATGTGGTCACCAGGATGGTAAAGTAACTGTTCCTCACGCTGACTTCCACGCTAAGATCCGTGCATTGCGTCACGCTTTCCTTGAGCTAGGTATTGACAACGGTATCATCGTTGCACGTACTGACTCTGAAGGTGCTGGTCTTACTAAAGAAATCGCAGTAGTTAACGAGCCGGGCGATTCTGGTGATATCTACAACTCTTACCTAGATGTTGAAGAAGTTACTCCAGAAGAAACAGCTCCTGGTGATGTGCTAATCAGCCGTGACGGCAAGCTTGTTCGTCCTAAACGTCTTCCTTCTGGCCTATACCAGTTCCGTTCAGGTACTGGTCATGAGCGTTGTGTATTCGATTGTATCGGTGCGCTTAATGCTGGTGCTGACTTGCTTTGGATCGAAACTGCAGTACCAACTGTACACGAGATCAAAGGCATGATGGACGACGTACGTAAAGTACACCCAGATGCGAAGCTTGTTTATAACAACTCTCCATCTTTCAACTGGACCTTGAACTTCCGTCAGCAAACTTATGATACATGGGTAGAAGAAGGTAAAGACGTATCTGCATACGATCGTAACAACCTGATGTCTGCTGAATACGATGAGTCTGAGTTGTCTGCAGTTGCTGACGAACGTACTCGTACATTCCAAGCGGATACTGCTCGTGAAGCGAACGTATTCCACCACTTGATTACTCTACCAACTTATCACACGACTGCATTGTCTGTTGATAACTTGGCTCAGAACTACTTTGGTGATATGGGTATGTTGGGTTACGTTGCTGGCGTTCAGCGTAAAGAGATCCGTCAAGGCATCGCATGTGTTAAGCACCAAAACATGTCAGGTTCTGACATCGGTGACGACCACAAAGAATACTTTGCTGGTGAGCGTGCTCTTAAGGCAGGCGGTGCTAAGAACACTTCTAACCAGTTCTCTTAATCTGAGACTGGCTAGTTAAGCTTTTTTGATAATGTATTATTGAAAGATGCTTAATGTGTTTAGAAAAAGGCGACTCTAGAGTCGCCTTTTTTGTGGAGATTAAAAGAGGGCAGAGTCAGTGAGTCTAACCCCTTTTAATCTTTAGACTATAGTTTATAGGGTGCGCAATGCGCATCACTACGTATTTTGGTGCGCACCGCGCACCCTATAAAAAGGGCAACTTATCATGATTGACACTCCTTCCTATCTGCAAGATGCTAAAGACCTTCTCGGCAAAGATGGCTTCGCGAGCGGCGATGTGTGGTACCACGGTACTTCGTCTGCGCTGGTTACCTCTATTAATGGTGCGGGGCTTAAGCGTTCGGGTGATAAGGTTATGAATCAGGCTGCTAAGAAGACTATGGCAACGATTGGTAATAACTACACCGAGACACATGATCCGGTATTCCTAACACAGAGTAAGGAGCTTGCGTTTTATTGGGCTCAGCAGGCGGTTAGAAGTCGTAGTGTGCGAGTCGAGGGTGATGAGTCGCCAGTTGTTTACGAAGTTAAGCTGCCAGGTGATCTGCTTTCTAAAGTTAGGCCGGATGTTGGCGCTGCAAGTCTTTTGATGGTAAAGGAGGGAGAGCATTATATGGCGTTTTTGGCTGCACTTTATCAAGATAATGAGGCGGGCGCGTTAGATATAAACCTAATGAAAGCTGATCGTAATGAATATCTAAATAAGCTGGGTATGGCTTATATTGATCAAGATATATCACCTGGGTACGTAAAGCTTTTGTCTGAAGGGTAATACCTATAAAAACTTAAATTAATCGTGAAAACATAGTACAAATTCTCTCAGGAAGGCCTATAATTTAGTGTAAATAAAGCTGACACTATTCACTGAGTTTAGGCATTCCTTCGCATGGCAGTAAAAAAGATCCCTATATCCTTACTTAAGGTTGGTATGTATATTACCCAGCTCGATATATCGTGGATTGACAGCCCCTTCATGTATCACCACTTGAAGATAAAAAATGCCGCTCAAATTGATAAGCTGCTCAAGGCGGGTGTCAAGCAGCTCTCGATTGATACCTCAAAGGGTGTTGATGTAGAAACGCCAGCTGATGTTATTCGTGATAAGTCCTCACAAGAGACTGATAAATCACAAGAAGATCAGGCTGCGAAAGATAAGCCAGTTTCAGAAGCAAGTGCTAAGGAAAAATTGCCTGAGCGTACGTCTATTAGTCAGGAGCTTGGTGTTGCTAAAGAGTTAAAGGGCAAAGTTGAGAAGCTGGCAGATGAGATCAATGAAGCTCTCAAAAACGATAAAGTGGTTGATGCTCGGCAGGTTTCGCCTTTAATTGACGCTACGCTGTCTAGTCTACAGCGGAATAACCAAGCACTCGCTATCCTTATCAATATTCAGCGTAAAGATGCTTCGCTCGCAAATCATACTTTCGCTTCATTTAGTTTAGTCTTAAGTATATCTATCAAGCTCAGCTTAGGTGACGATGCACAACAGGCGCTCGCTTTAGCCGCATTTTTTCACGATACGGGTTGGCTAAAACTGCCTATGCATTTGCTTGGTAAGGCATCACCTTATACGGCGAGTGAAAAGAAGTTAATTTATCAGCATGTCTCGATAGGCTTACGGTCGTTAAAACAAAACTGTGAGCTCAGTTCAATCGTAATGCGCATTATTACCGAGCATCATGAGCACCTGGATGGAAGCGGTTACCCTTCTGGACTTAAGTCTGATCAGATACATCCTTTAAGTAAGGTTTTCGCAGTGGTTGTCAGGTATGATGAGTTAGTCCACGGCTTGCTTGATAGGCCTGCGGTAACACCTCATGGCGCTCTTGCTAATCTATATAAAGAGGCCAAAAATGAAAAACTTGATGAGCCTTCCGTGTCAGCGCTGATTAGTCTATTGAGTGTTTATCCGGTGGGTAGTGCTGTCCAGCTAAGCAACAAAGAAAAAGGTATTGTTCTTGAGATCGATGCCGATCAACCAAAATTACCTGTCGTAAAGGTTGTTTACGATATGGCAGGGATGGCGCATATTAAGCCCAAGGTGATTAACCTTGCAAAAATCAAGACAGATAAAGAGCTGTCGATTACTTCTGTCTTGGATCTAACCGTCCCAGGCGCTGACCCTGCACAGTTATTGCGAGTAGACCTTTCGTGAGTCCTTCTTTTGATATCACTTCTATTACCTTGGATGCTTTACCTGAAGGTGTGTTGCTTGTCGATAGTGACGGTTGTATTCAGTTCTTAAACAAGGCAGGCCAGGCCATGTTAGGCTGGGATATTGATGCTATTGCCGAAAAAGCAGCGGAGGGCGGTACTGCTCATGATCTATTTTGCCGTCATAGTATTTATACTCATCACGAAGCTGAGGAGTGCCCCTTGGCAAAACAGGGTGAAGCTCAGCTAGCGCCACAGGAATGCTATTGGACGCATAAGAATTCTGAAAACATTGCCGTCAGTTACCGTAGAAGTTATACCGATGATGGCAGCTGCATGATTCTTTTCACTACCTGCGAGCAGCAAGGCTTTCAGCTTGAAGAGCTCAAGAAGCTTTCATTTTTTACTGAAATAAATCCCTCCCCATTGCTGGAGCTTGATGATCAAGGCCTGATTCTTTTTAGTAACCCTGCAATGACTGATCTAATGCTTGAGTTTGGATTTGACGATGAAGGGGCGCCCGCTATTTTACCCAGAGATCTTGCTGCTCTGGTCGGCAAAGCAATAGAGCAGGGTGGTCTAGAGAATATCGAGTCTTCTGCAAATGCTGAAGAAAATAACGATAAGACATCACACTTTTTATGGAGTTTCCATATTAGTGATGGCAGTCAAGGTAGCGCAGTATTGCTTTCAGGGTTAGATGTGACCAGTAATAAAGAAATGGAACTTCAGCGTCAAGAGTTTGAACGAAGCCTGGAGCTCGAAAAAGAACGTACTCGAAAAGAATACTTGGCAATGATGGTGCATGAATTGCGCTCACCCTTGAATGCAGTTGTCGGTTACGCTGGCATTCTTAAATCAAAGTTGTCTAGTCAGTGTAGTGAAACGCAGCTATCTTTGTTCGACCGAATTATCGGGGGCGGTCAGCAGCTCGCTGAACAGATCAGCACGACTTTGGATTCTACGCGGGTAGAAGCTGGAAAGCTGGCTGCCGACATTTCCCGCTTCAATGCAGTGCCTGCGCTTGAAGAAGCGTGTGTACAAGGTGAAACCCTTGCCAAGAAAAAAGGCTTGGATTTTCGCTCTGAGATTTCGGATTCTGACATATACGCCTTGGCAGACAGGCAGCACTTTAAGCAAATTGCGATCAACCTTATCTCCAACGCAATTAAATATACGCAAGCGGGAGCTATTGAAGTATCTCTTCGTCCCAGTTTTGATGAGCAGGTCGGCAAGTGCGTTACTCTTGAAGTAAATGATACAGGCTGTGGTGTTCCTCAAGGACAGCGTGAAAGCATTTTCAAACTATATCAGCGCCAAGATTCCCATGAGAATAGTCAGATTGAAGGTGATGGCTATGGTTTAGCAATATGCTGCGAAATGCTCGCGCTGAATCATGGTCGAATTGTTCTCGATAGCGAGGTGGGGCGAGGTAGCTCCTTCTCGGCTATTTTTCCTCGTTAGGCGATGCTAAAGCGCTTATTTCTTGCCATATCATTCAACACTCCCTAAAATCGATGAAAATCTTGTCGGGGAG
>NZ_LWGG01000844.1:0-5187 GCF_001635365.1 Oleiphilus sp. HI0128
TTGGTCTTTATCAGAAGATGAAGAGATTTCTGACCTTATCGCAGATTGGTTGGTTAAGGTAGTACAAGACTTGAGATCAACCACAGTAACCACTGCACATCTTTACCGCTCATCTCTTGATCGAAATATTAGCTCTCAGAGTATAGATTTCTTTGAAAAACACGGTGACGTTTCTAACTATAGACTGGGGGAAGATTACGAAAATACTGATGAGAAAATAACAATCGAGAAACAAGGGTATGACGAAACCTTGGAATCTCACAAGCTTAAATTAAACAATTATGGAGAAAGGTATCTAATAGTTATTGAATCGGAAAATGATCCGAATCTGATTCAGAGCCAGAACGTAGACCTTTCTAATGAAAGTGATGATATAAATCTTTCTAATGTGATATTTCATGTTTTATATCCTTCCAATATTTTAGATCATAAAGATACTAAATCTTCTTTTATAAAGAATGAATACGAAACAAACGGGTCTGACCTTAAAGAAAAACTTTACTTTTATGGCCCTGGTAAAGATAAGGGCGAAGAACTGAGCGGGCAGGCTAAGGCGGTGCAGTCTGTTGCTTTAGCCACTTCTATTGCCTATAGCTATTCTGCACCCATGATATACCTCTCAACCGGCTTGAGTATGAGCTGTACAAGGAAAGCATTTGATTTGGAGTTCTTTACCGGATTGAGTAATGTGGGAACTTTATTTGATCAGCTGAGTGGTGAATCTTATAAAGACAGAGCGAGTTCTATTACAAGTTTAATGCTTAACATTCTCGTCGAGGATGCCCCTGAATGCGCTTTAATTACAATTAAATCAAAAATATTCAAAGCAGCTTTGGCTGCCTACAACCCAGTTATTGCCCTGCTGTACACAGCTTATAAAAAAGCTGATGCGGTTTCGAGTATTGCTTTGTTTACAAATCAGTTTGAAGGATATAGCGAAAAATTCATGGTAGGTTTCGAAAACTACCAAGAATCTACAATTGGCATAAATCCATCAAATCAAGTGATGCCACTGGTCGCAGGTAGGTTTGATGGTTCGTATCTATCTACCTCAAAACTTCAAGCATTGGATCTCCCTGTGAATGGTGAGGCATATATTGGAAGTTGTACACCTGGAGACAATAATACCTGCACCGTGTGGAATTATTTAGGCAGCGAAGATAGCTCGACAACTATCGAATTTGAGGTTGAGTGTAGATCGCACCCTGAACGAAATGATGAACAAGTACCTTGCCACTCGGTCCAAGTTCGAGATTTGGGAACAGTTAACGAAGAAGTTTTAGGGACGTTTAGACCGAAAACTAGTAATGATAGTGCAATCACATTCGAGCTTGACCTAAAAGGCAGGAAAGAACATCAATTGCAGTTTCGAAGCATTGACTCTGGCAGAGCCGAACATGTTGAAAACGTGTACTTACAAATATTTCCAATTTGGCTTAACTGTAGAAACTTAGGTTTCGATGAGGATGGATACTCGACTTACATAAACGAATTAGACGACAGTGAGTGGGAAGCACACTGTAGCAATAATCTGTTGCACGATGGCAGTGGAGAGTCTGAATACGCGCTTACGAGATTTGATTCAGATACGGGGGAAAAGTTGCTAGAGGTATCTTTCATAAATGGTATCGATCAAGGAATTGCTGTTGTGTATGAATACTTGACGGAAGTTGATCGTGTTACAGAGGTTGCACACGATGGGTTCATTTTCGATAGCAATCTTGCTTTATCAGTAAGACACCCTGATGAGCCGCGAGAGTTATTAGCCGATTCCAGAAATGATGGAGAGTTGAGAGTTTATTATAAGTCAGGGAATCTTTTGGCAGAGATGACTTACGAAAATGGACTAAAGGAAGGTTCGGACATTGGGTACTTTGAAAGTGGCCAAATAAGTGATCAAGCTAATTATGTTAATGGGCTCCGACAAGGTGCTTTTGTTATCTTCTATGAAAATGGCAATGCGCAGGAAGTATCAAACTATCTCGATGATCGCCTACATGGAAAACTATTCAGTTATGATGAAGATGGAAACCTGTTATTCGAGCATATCTACAAAAATGGAGAAAAAGATGGGGAGCAGATACATTACTGGGAAAATGGAAATATAAAAACTGTCATCCACTTCGTTGATGGTGTGAAGCATGGCTTACAAGAAAATTATTATTCAAATGGTGTAAAAGAAAGCTCGGAACCATATGTAGATGGTGAGTTACATGGTGTTTCTTATCGATATATAGAAAGCGGTACTTTACTAACAGAAACCACTTGGGTTGCTGGAGTTAAAAATGGCCCGGACATTAAATATTATGCTAATGGCCAAATAGAAGATTTTAAAACCAATGTTGATGGAAAATTCGAAGGAGAAGCGAGATCGTATTACTACTCAGGTGATCTTGAACGCCTCTTTCATTATTCTGAAGGAAAATTACACGGCCAAGAGACTGGCTATTTCCAATCAGGAGAAATCAGTGCGCAACAGTATTGGGAGGAAGGAAGCAGGATAGGCATACAGAAACTGTTCTATATAGATGGCACTGTAAAAAGAATACAGGACTGGACAGAGGAAAAGTACTTGAAAAGGTTAACCCTCTACTACCCCAATGGCTATATTGAAAAACACACGGAGCGTAGCTCCAAAGATGTTGTAACTATTGATTACCATTGTGGATGGGATAATCCTTTATCAGAGGCAATTGATTACCTTGGCTATAGTTACTCAAATCAAGAAGGATATACTTATGGATGTAGCGGGGACACTTAATATTTTCTGAAAATAGAAGGACTTCTAATAGAACAATGACTGCTTACTCATGAAAGCCGATAAACGTGAATTGTGTGAATCGTTGACATATCACACTCGCTTTCATACTCTAAACACGGCTTCTGGGGGCGGCGCTATACAGAGACAAGGCCTTACTAACTTTCGTCTCGCATTAAAACCGCCTTGTGCGGTTTTGCTGTTTATGGGGCTGGCTCACCCGATACTAAGCTTTTCTTGCTGAGTACCGATAAATAATTACGCACCATAACAATAAGGGGTAATACACTCTAAGCTGCGATAGCGGCCAACTTTTTGATCATATTCTAATCATCCCGGCTGACAGCGCTTGCTTTTCTGTTGCGGGCATGAGTTTGAACTGATTTCATGATTTCTTTGATTAGCTTTTCAGGTAAGACACCATAGCTATAAAGTCCATTATCCAGCTTTCGAATGTCGTACCCTGGCCAAGTAAATTTATTGTATTCGGTCGTAATAATCCAAGATCGTTCTGCATCTAAGCCCAAACGCTTTTTGGTTGCAGCAGGTATTTCTATACCGGACTCTGGATCAACGGGAGGGGTATGAGTGATGGGGAGAACAAATAAGATAGTTTGACCTTGCTCGCTTTTACGATTTAGTAAGACGCTACAAGGCCGTTCTTTCATACCTTCACTTTTTCCTTTTCGGTGCTCATTCCACCAAAGATAGGAATATTTAATGACATGGCCTATTTCGGGTATTTTTGCAGCCATTTATTTCATTTCATCATTGAAGAGCTTTGCTTCAGATGGAATAGCCGCTTCAGATAGATCGGATAGCTCATTTTCTGTCAGAGTGGAAATATGAAATGCTCTTTCTTCGAGCTCTTGAAGTCGATGATACTCTTCAGCAGATAAAAGAACTAAATCTTCTCGTCCATGGTTAGTGATTAAAACTGCTTCTCGGTGAGCAATGGTTCGATATCGGCCGAACTCCTTTTGCAACTCTCCTGATGTTACTTGTGCCATAAAATCCACCAATTAAGTAATTTACATATATTGTTGATTATCCGTATTTTACGGATATTTTCAAGATATCATTAGAGTATACCTATGTGATAGCCAATAAAGCGCCTATCTTTTACTATCATATAAGCCATGATCTATTCTAAGATAGAAAGCTATCACTATATATAGATATATAAGATGGCATATGAAGCTTCGGGAGGTAAACTCAATGGCAATGGTCGGGTACGCAAGGGTTTCAACAATCGATCAAGATCTGACATTGCAAAAGCAATCTCTAACAGCAGCTGGATGTGACAAAATTTTCTCTGAAAAACAAAGTGCAACGAAAACAGGTGGCCGAAAACAGCTTGAAGCCTGTTTAGACTATCTTCGTGAAGGTGACATATTAATTGTCACGAGGATAGACCGATTATCGAGAAGCCTTAGAGACTTGCAGAACCTAGTTCACGACTTGTCGGAAAACGGAATATTTTTAAAAACGGTTGAGCAACCCATCGATACTTCTAGTGCGGCCGGAAAAGCTTTTTTTGATATGTTAGGTGTTTTTGCAGAATTTGAAACCAATTTGCGAAGAGAGCGACAATTAGAAGGTGTGGCAAAAGCAAAAAAGGATGGTAAATATAAAGGCCGCCAACCAACCGCGAGAGCCAAATCTATAGAAGTCATCAACCTAATAAAAGAAGGGTTAACTCGAGAAGCAGTGGCCAAGAAGCTTGATATCGGCATTGCTAGTGTTTACAGAATTCTTAAAAAATATCAAGAAAACAACCCATCCTCTCCATTACCCGGCTCCCGATCCAAAATTAAAATTGCAGTCTTAGATGTTAGGCTTTACATCGAAAACAACAGCAAGTTTGTTAGGGGCAAGAAGAAAGTCAGAGATGATATTGAGTATGAATGGTCAAAATATTATGACGCGCAAAAGCTCCACCCCGAAGGGTACGATTATTTATTAAAAGTGCCTTATGAGTCACTTGAGGAATTAGACTCAACGATTGAAGACATAATTGGCGAGGCTCACTCAGCGGCAGACTTGCGGCATTGCTATTCCGAAATTAACATCACGCACAAAGAAACCGGGAAAGATTGGTCTTAGTCTGTCCACTTATTACTAGGAGGTCTTCATTGAAAATGATTCCTTTCCAAGCAAAAGCTCGAGCTAAATGCTGAAATTTTAAACGTTACAAATGACGACGGAGCGGAACATCTCGATTTCTCTTATCAGCCTGAAAATTGCTACTCACATTAGAAAATTGAATTGAATAATCTGGCCATTTTGGGCCTGACTTGATCTATTGCAATTTATGGCAAAAGCGGCCCAAAACAATTTATTATCTTAAGCTACCTTTTGTTTTACCAAAATTCTCAACAAAAACCGTATCATTTCGAACTTTAGTTTTTGAATAATTTATTGGTGGA
>NZ_LWGG01000845.1:0-2734 GCF_001635365.1 Oleiphilus sp. HI0128
GTACAACACAGAGCACCGGCATAGTCGAATTAACTTTGTTACCCCAGAGCAAAGGCACTTAGGTCTGGATGAAGAAATATTATCGAAGAGGGATGAGCTTTATCGCAAGATGAAAAGAAAGAACCAAATAAGGTGGTCAAAAGCTACGCGGAACTGGGAGAAAGTGGGTGACGTTAAGTTGAACCCGGAGAAGGAAAAACAAGCAGCTTAAATGCTCAGGCGACAACTACCTTGAAAAACGCCGCTCACCGACCACTAAGGAGATTATGAACACGATAAATAGGAATAAAAAGTATAGAGGAAAAATCCTCAAAGCTCTTCGAACATAAAAGTTTTTAAGATATAGCTTAAAACTCTTTTCCTTGCCTGAAAATAAGCTCAAGGTTATTAGAAAACCCGAGAGTGCAAAAAATAGCTGTACACCAAGCCACCCCCAATAGAGTATGCCACAGTGAAAAAGTATTACCGATAAAACAGCATAACCTCTCAGGCCGTCAAGCGAAGCAGTATAATTTATTGACACAAAGTACATCCATTTAATATCAAGGTTTAAGCTATCCTTGTATTCTATCAGTAATTACTAGGTAAAAAAAAACTGCACAAAGTGAAACTTTGCGCAGTTTCTATAAAGAAATTAGACTACATACCTGAACCTGGGGCCCATACTTCTGCTGAGCCATCTAACCTCAGCATCAAAAACTGGTTTACACCAACATCTTGATAGGAAACTAGTCTTCCTCCATTAGGGTACTGAACAGAGATGTCCACAGTACTTACGCTACCAAGACCACAATGCTCGCTCGAACCACCGTATTGTTGCGCAATATAAATCTCTCTCGTACACAAAATATTATCTGTTTCAGAGTTTCGTATCACTACTCTTGAGTGCAAGCCTTCTGTAGTCGGCGCATCCTTAACCTGGAATGCTAACCAATTGTTATTACTTGGTCCCGTGTTACGTAACAAATTAAGGGTATCTTTATTAGCGCTAGGTTGAGAATTAGAGGAAAATAAATCCAAACGACCGTCGTTATCGTAATCGCCATGCGCCACCACAGTTTTAGAAGCCCCACCTGCTGCAGCTACTCTTCCACCAGACGTACTTAAAACATTTCCGCATGAATACGCTTCCTTCTTCCAGTTCCCTGTTCCACCATTAATAAGTATGCCACAAGGCGCTTCAAAGCCCCCTCCAGTTAGCCAATCAGCTCTAATATCCGTCAAACCATCATTATTGAAGTCTCCAGCACCTAAGCCTGCATATGTAGTTTGATACGTTAAAGAGTTTAGAGTTAACCCTGACAACTCAGTAACTGAAACATCGGTAAACCTGCCCGTCCCGTCATTCTCAAGCAACCATATACCATCACCATCATTGTCGCCATCCGCTAAATCAATAGAATTATTTCCGCCTTTATACACTCTAATCTTAAAGATATCCAAATCACCATCATTATCGTAGTCAATTGGTATCTGTTGGTGTGGGTTTGAGTGTTGCGCCGAGTCAATAGAATAAGAAGTATCAAACATTGATGAGGAGGCTACAAAATTTCCAGAAACTGCATCTGAAAATCCTGAAGGACTATTAAACCAAATCAAGTTAAGCTGAGGATTAACCATATCAGGGTATGAATCATTGTTAGCATCAAAAACTAAAGAGGTCGACCATGCACGCGTTAAATTTGGCTCAGATATATTGTTCCAATCAGGAGTATATAAAACAGTTCTTTCTGGCCAACTATATATTGATCCAAATATTCCTGTACCTGCATTAACGCTATTTAAACTAGAATTAAAACCAACTCCAACCAAAGGCGCTGAAATAAGTTCAATATCTCCATCCCCATTAAAATCTATCGGCAAACATCGATCAACATCATATAAACAGCCTGAAACTCCTGAGTAGCTTTCTTCGCCGCTATTCATAAGAGCAGCTAAAGAAGGGTTACCATCTACATCGGCCCCTAATATATCAGTATCGGAATCACCATCTAGGTCTAACAGCATTACCCATGAAGTAATCCGCCTATTAGAAGGCCCGCTTATAGAATAATCATTCGCTAAGTAGCTAAATGTCCCCTGACACACACCTCCAGCATTGTCCTGTATATATATTCCATCAGGATCAGTAGTTGCATGAGAAGTAATAAATGCATCTAGGCAGCCATCTGCATTAAGGTGTGCAAGATCTGCTTCAAAAGGTGCCACTACAGCTGCCTGACCACTTATAAAATCTGGAAAAGCATTAATCGTCACATCAGCGAAGGAGACTTCACTACCACCTGCACCTACAGAAGAGTCATTATTTTCACCGCCACCAGTACCAGCAGAAGAGTCATCGCTACCTCCTTGTTCAGTAACAACGCTATCAATACTCCCAAAATTAGCTTCTCTTACATATTTAGAGCCACTGCATCCATTACGCCCGCCCCCAAGGTTGACATCATCAGAGCAAACAAAAAAGCCATCATTTGAAGTAACGTTTGAGAATAAAACAAATGTATCATCGTCAGCACAATCAGAGTAATTTCCGCCTTCAGCGCCCGGGCATATTGCGATAAAGTCACTATCAGCGACATTCTGAATATCGCTCCACTGACCACCACATTGCCAGTGAGGATCATCCCCAGCCGAGCAAGATGCCGTCGCTACAAAAACAGGGATGATATCGCCACCTGCACTGCCAGAATCTGTACCACCTGTACTGCCAGAATCTGTACCACCTGTACTGCCA
>NZ_LWGG01000846.1:0-1115 GCF_001635365.1 Oleiphilus sp. HI0128
ACCAGCCTTGTTGCCTGTAAATGGTATCGATCTAAAGGATTACCTGGCAAATTTGGAAAAGTCGCTTATTCAACAAGCTTTGGATGAGGCTTCTGGTGTGGTTGCTCGCGCTGCCGAAAAACTTCGTATACGTCGTACAACTTTGGTTGAAAAGGTGCGCAAATACGGCTTGAATGCCTAGGTATTATATTTCTTAACTATTCTTGCTCAGTCAAAAATATGTCAGCACGCAGTTTTGCGTGCTTTTTTCGTTTTATGGCGTCATAAAATTGTCTTATCTTTCGGGTTGTTATCATATTGCTACAATTAAGTTGCTGATAATAAAGAAAAAAAATACTTTGGCCTACATAGTGCTTAGATCAGGTTGTTAAAGCTTATTTGAGCTGCGCAGAGCGTTTGGCTGACAAATAAGCGAATAGTATTCCACACTGTTTTGACTGAATGATGTAGGTAAGCCATGGGACAACAAAAACTAGCAACCTGGATAGATGAACCTGCTTTTATTAGCTCGGAGGCAATCAATGCACGTGTTTCGCGCGTTGCGCATGATAGTTCTGGCAGCACTTCAATAGAGGGTAATGCTGCATTCAAATTTCAGGGACAAATTGACTCTACTCAAGATAACGGTGAGCAGAAAGTCGAAGAAGCTTTGTCCTTGTTTGACCACTTGTCTTCGCAATTAACCTCATCATACCGAAACCTTGAGAACAAGGTTAGTCAACTCAAGAGTGATCTTTCACTTGAAGAAAGTCAAAAGCAAGCACAGCGCAAGGAAAAAGAAGACCTAGCTAATCGCTTGTCTACCTTGTTGGAGGTGCTTCCGGCAGGTGTTGTTGTTCTAGATGAAAAAGGTTTAGTCACAGAATGTAATCCTGCGGCAATGGATCTACTTGGCGAACCGCTGAAAGGTTTGGCCTGGGTCGATGTTATTGCGAGAAGTTTTTCGCCAAAGCACGATGATGGACACGAGGTTTCTTTAAAAGATGGCCGAAGAGTGAAAATTGAAACTCGTTCTATGTCATCCGGGCCGGGTCAGCTGGTACTCCTTAGTGATCTGACTGAAACAAGATTGTTGCAGGAGCAAGTAAGCAGGGCCGAACGTTTGAGCTCTTTGG
>NZ_LWGG01000847.1:0-1049 GCF_001635365.1 Oleiphilus sp. HI0128
GTTCCTTACGGACCCAGAAGCAACTATCCCCGAACACTATTGGATAGATATCCCCGAACATCTATACGATTACTGGGTGGAAGATTTTAGAGAGAGCCGTTTGGAGTTAGGTCGTCGCGGTATCTACGACCAAAAGACGCTTAAACTAATGAGGAAGGTCCGCTGCAAACTCGACCCTCAAGCGGCTGAATGCTCAGCAAGCAACCGCGAATAGAGAGCTAAGTATTTGACGCTAATCCCCTACATTCGCTATCGCTGTATGGGGGTCTTGGTGGATGATTATATCGGATTGCGGAAAAAACTCTTTTATCTTGTCATGTACCTCGTCAGCGAGGTCATGTGCAGCGAGTAATGTCATATTCCCATCCATTACAAGATGGAACTGAATGAATTTCGTCTGACCAGACTGACGTGTTCTTAGATCATGAATCTCTATGACGTTTTCATGTTCACAAGCCAAGCTTTCTATCTGATTAATTTCCTCATCAGGGAGTTCCCGGTCAAGCAACAACTGAATGGCTTCATAGCCGATTTCTATTGCACATTTTAGAATGTACAAGCCTATTAGTAAGGCAATAATAGGGTCTGAATACAACCAGCCCATATAATAAAGGGCCAAGCCTAACAAAATTCCAGCATTAGTTACTAAGTCTGCTGAATAGTGAAGAGAATCAGCCTTGACAGCAATCGAATTGGTTTTTCTAACGACATAACGCTGGTAAGCAACCAATACCAAAGTTAATGCCATCGAGAAGAGCATCACCCATGTGCCAATTTCAGGTGACTCGATCAGTTCAGGGTTAAAAATCCGCTCCACTGTATACATCAATAGAAATATCGCCGAGCTGCCAATAAATATTGCTTGCCCTAAGCCCGCTAGTGATTCAGCCTTACCATGCCCAAAACGATGCTCCTCATCCGCGGGCTCCAAGGCATAACGCACCGCAAACATATTGATTAGCGAAGCAGCCAAATCCAGTAACGAGTCTACTAGTGCGGCTAGCACCCCCATTGAACCCGTTACAATCCAAGCATATATTTTTAATATT
>NZ_LWGG01000848.1:0-4405 GCF_001635365.1 Oleiphilus sp. HI0128
GGTTCACCTTCACTGCCATCAGTCCATAGCTCTTTTCCTAAACGTCCGCTATTGTTTGAGATCAAAGCATTGGCCGCGTTCAGGATAGTGCAGGTCGATCGATAGTTTTGTTCCAGCTTAATAACTAAAGGCTGGGCAAAGTCGTTTTGGAACTGTTGAATGTTCTCTATCTTCGCGCCACGCCAGCCGTATATAGATTGGTCATCATCGCCCACTACCATAATGGGGATTCGGTTGCCTGCGAGTACGCGAAGCCAGGCATATTGAATGGTGTTAGTATCTTGAAATTCGTCGACCAGAATATAGCGAAAGCGATCTTGATAATGAGCAAGCAGGGCTGGGTTGTTCAGCCATATTTCATGAGAGCGAAGTAAGAGCTCACCGAAGTCGACCATGCCGGACTGTTGGCATTGCTCTTCATAACGTTGGTAGAGCGTTGCCATTACTTGATCGAACTGGGAATGAGTCGGCGGTAAATAAGCGGCGCGAACGCCTTCATCTTTTTTACTGTTGATAAAAGACTGAACTTGCTTAGGCGGCCATCGCGACTCATCGATGTTCATTTCACGCATGATTCGCTTTACGATCCGAAGCTGGTCGTCGGAGTCGAGGATCTGGAAGTTATCCGGAAGATTTGCTTCTTTGGAATGTGCGCGCAGAAAACGGTGAGCAATGCCATGGAAAGTACCAAACCAAAGGTTTCGTGCAGGCAGGTCCAACAATTGCTCGATACGGCCCCTCATTTCCTTGGCAGCTTTGTTAGTGAAGGTCACTGCCATAATTGAAGAAGGGCTTAAGCGTTCAATTTCCATCAACCAGGCAATTCGGTGTACCAATACTCGGGTTTTGCCACTTCCGGCTCCAGCAAGAACCAATAAGTTTTGCATAGGTGCAGCAACAGCACTGCGTTGTGCGTCATTCAAACCGTCAAGAATATGGGATACGTCCATGGGGGTATTTTTACCGAGAACTAATGATTATATGAAAATATTGCTGCTCATCTTACAGCAGCTATGTAAGAGATCAAGATGTGTTGGCTTGCTAAATGTAGGACGAAAAAAAGGGCCTCAAAGGCCCTTTGATATCCGCTGAACTCACGGAAACTTTGACTGCTAGAAAAGAAAGTAGATATATAAACCAATGTGGCTACCGTCAGAATCAGGGCCTGAGTCTACTGAGCTACCATTGTACTTTGTTACTTCGTAGTTTATATCGACGTACCTTAAAGCAATGACTGCACTATCAGAAGTCTTATATCCGTACTCTATAACTAAGCCGCTGGCATCTTCGAATTCAGCATTCTCGTCAAGCCCAATATCATCTGATTCTGCTTCAAATTCTGGGCTGGTATGTAAAGTCAATCCTCCACCAAAACGGTGCTTATCATAATTATAGAAGCCTAATAGTTCGACTGGAATGCGCGTGAAGTCACCATCACCGTTTTCGGCTAATAAGGCATCAAAGTGATAACCAATGCTACTTTGTATAGAGTATGTATCATTGATGTTATAGATAAGACCCAGTTTTAGATCCAATAAACCGCCTGCAGTGAGCTCTTCAGAGTCACCATTGGTGTATTCTACCTTGAGTAAGTCATCTCCCCCAAAAGTAAAGCCTCCAGCAGTAAAGCCTTGGAAGGTTTTCGTAGAAGTTGGTGAGTAATTTTCGGCTAAGGCGATATTGCTGCTAATAGAACATAGCAAAATAACCCACATCCCTAATATCTTTCTTAAACGATTCATTATTAATCCCTTTTTATGCATTAAATTTTAAAGGCGGCAGTATAGTGGACGGATTATCTTAGGTCTATTGATCGTTGAGAGTAGCCACTAAAATTGAATTGTCATTATTTGTTGTTAAGCTTTTCTCTAAATGTTTGTGTTTCAGGTTATACTTCACTCATGATCAATTTTGGCCAACTAAAAGCGCTTTTAAGTAAGCATCGAACTCGATCTGAAGCAGCTTCAGAGGCCAGGCGGAACGCGGAACAAAGTCAGCAAATCTATCAAGCGCTGGTCGATGAACGCAAGTTACGGCAAGCGTTAGAAGCTCAGCTAGTGCAAAAGAGTACCGACCTCGAACTTGCGATTCGAGATCGAACCAAAGAGCTTGAAGACAGTAACAAGCAACTCAGTGAACAAATTGCCCTGCGACAAAAGATCAGTGACGCCTTGGTAAAAAGCCAGACGCGCTTAACGCAGGCTATGGACGCAGCGCGTTTGGGCTTGATCGACTGGGATCTTGATCAAGCCCAGTTTTACCAGTCAGACTTCCATGAACTCTTCGGCGATAAAGAACTGACTACTGAAGAGCATATACATAACCTGAAAACGATTATTCACCCGGCAGACTATGTTGATGTTCGGGCGGCCGTTAACGCTTGTTTGGAAGGCGGTAAGGGAGAGTACCAACTTCAATATCGAGCCCAGAGTGGTGACGATTGGCTATGGATAGAAGAGAGCGGCAAGGTTGTTGATCGGGATGCAAAAGGGCGGGCTCTGCGAATTTTGGGGACCCGGCGTAATATTCAGTCCGAGCGCGCTCGTGATGAACAAGTTCGCTTGGCTAAGTCGGTCGTTGATCATACTTCAGAAGGTGTTTTTGTTCTGGATGCTAACTATCGCTTCCTGTCGGTTAATCCTGCTTATGAGAAAATAATCGGGCAGAGTGCGGAACAGCTTGTTGGGCAGAAGATTGATTGTTTGAGTGATACGCCTAAGCGTCAGGAAGCCTATGCCCAGATATTTGAAGAGGTACAAGCCAAAGACCTATGGCAGGGTGAATTATTAGAGAAGCGATACCATGGTGATTACTTTCCCCAGTGGACTCAGATCAATGCCATCAGGGATCGCAACGGACATATACAATACTATGCCGCAATGCTCTCTGACCTGTCTGTTCGACAAGCTGCTGATAAGAAACTCAATTACTTACTTAATTATGATGACCTCACTAAGTTAGCGAATCGCAACCAGTTCAAAGATCAGTTACACCGCGCTGTGGTTCGCTACAAAGATGAAGGCTTACCTTTCGCCTTAGTGACCTTGGATATTGACCGATTCAAGCAGTTTAATGATAGCTTTGGTCATGATGCGGCTGATGAGTTGCTCAGGGAAATTGCTCGACGCTTGTCTGCGAATGTACAGAAGGTTGATATTCTAGCCCGTGTTGGAGGCAACGAGTTTGCTTGCGTCGTGTCCTGTAGTCCGACCTTTGACGTAATGAAGTTTGCAGAGCGACTTTTTAAAACTGTGACCCATCATAATTATGATATATCGAGTGAGGAAATCGCTTTATCTTGCAGTATGGGTGTCGCACATGTTCCTGAACATACTCAGGATATCGAAACATTGATGCAATATGCGGCCTTGGCGGTGCAGAAAGCTAAATTCCAGGGAGGCGATCAGATCCAATTGTTTGATGATAGTCTTAAGCAGTTCTCTAGAGAACGTCTGGAAATGGAAAATGCATTGCGTAAAGCGTTGCAAAGAAGTGAGTTGGAAGTCTATTACCAACCGAAGCTGGATGTCAGGTCGAGAAGGATTAATTCTTGTGAGGCTTTGGTGCGTTGGAATCACCCCCAAAAAGGGCTCATTTCGCCTGCTGAATTTGTCAATATTGCTGAAGAAAGTGGTTTGATTTCTGAGCTAGGAGCCTATGTGCTTGAAACTGCTTGTCGCCAGGTTAAAACATGGCAGGAACAGGGCTTAGGTACTATTTGTGTTGCCGTAAATTTGTCACCTAGGCAGATTCGTGATCAAAACTTGAAAGGTATGATTAAGAGTGTGTTGGAGTCGAGCGGTATCTCGCCAGTATGTTTGGAATTAGAGCTAACAGAAAGCGTCATAATTGAAGACTTTCGCGCCGGTTTGAGTTGCTTGCATGAATTAAAAGAACTAGGGCTTAAAATTTCTATAGATGACTTTGGTACCGGGTATTCATCATTAAGTTACCTAAAAGAATTGCCGGCTGATACGCTAAAAATTGACCGTTCATTTGTTGAGGGGCTTGAAAACTCCAAAGCACAACTCGCGATAGTCAAGGCTATTATCGTGTTGGGTCAGAGCTTGAACCTTCGTGTGGTTGCAGAAGGTGTCGAGAATCAGGCCCAGTTGTCACTATTATCGCAGCATGGGTGTGATTATATTCAGGGCTATCTTGTCTCAAGACCTTTGAATGATAATGATATGGAGGCTTTACTCAGAACTCAGTAAATAGCGCTGTTTTATATTTATACTATTAGACTATAATGTCCCTGCTTTTTATAAGCGTAAAAATATAATGTAAATTAAGGATATTAAGATATGAAATTGCATGTTGTAGTAGCATTGTTGGTAGTTACCTTGTTGTCTGGCTGTGTAAGCATGAGAACAAGTGAAAAGCACGAATATATGGAAATCGAGCG
>NZ_LWGG01000849.1:0-746 GCF_001635365.1 Oleiphilus sp. HI0128
TATTTGGCGATAGCCTTTCTGATAATGGTAACCTTAATGCCATTGCACCAGACCAAACCTATGGTGAACGTTTCACCAATGGCCCTGTAGCGGTAGAATTCGTTGCAGCAGCACTAGGTCATACCCTAACACCATCGCTACACTTAGCGGGTGGTTATACTGGTAACAACTTTGCTATTGCTGGTGCAAAAGCAGTTGACGAAGATGGTGATGAATCTACACCGGACATCAACCTACCTACCCAGGTTAATGCTTTCCTACAAATCAATGCAGGTGTTGCTCCTTCAGACGCGCTATACATCGTATTAATCGGTGGCAATGACATTCGTGCAGCACGTGAAATTCGCTCAGGAGCAGTTTTCGCTTCTACAGCTGAAGAACGTCAGGCTATTCGTCAGGCAGCTAATGCTTCATTGAAAGCAGCTGTTGAATCTGAAATTGCTCAAATCGAAAAATTGATCGCTTCTGGTGCTCAGCACATTCTAGTATCTAATGCTCCAGATATCGGCGCGATCCCCGAAACTGATTTGGTTGTTGCTGGCTTACTTGCAAACACTCAAACGACTCGCCAAGAGCGCAAAGCGAACCGCCTTGTACGAGTTACTACTAAGCTTTCAGCTAAGTTCAATCGCAAGCTGGATCGTAAATTGGCTCGTCTTGAGCATCAAACAGGTGTCGATTTTATCGAGTACGACCTATTCAGCTTCTTGACTGATCAAGTCGACAACGCTGAAGACTATGGCTAC
>NZ_LWGG01000850.1:0-920 GCF_001635365.1 Oleiphilus sp. HI0128
GAATATCGTTACCTGCTGCCCTACCTAAATAGCGTATTGGAAGAACGACGTCGAGAAGCCCTGCTCGGCCAAGACATGCTTATTGACGAGTCAACCGGAACACGCTTTTCCTTCGATATCCGCATCCAACTTGGTGCAGGTGCCTATATTTGCGGCGAAGAAAGCTCTCTGATCAGCTCATGCGAAGGACAACGCGGAGAACCAAAAAACAAACCACCTTTCCCTGCGCAGAAAGGCTACTTGGGTTATCCAACAGTGGTGAACAACGTCGAAACCTTCTGCAACGTGCCTCATATTCTGGACAAAGGTGCTGAGTGGTTTCAGTCTCTTGGCACCGAGCACAGCAAAGGTAGCAAGCTGCTCAGTATTTGCGGCGACTGCGAGCGCCCTGGCATCTATGAAGTTGAGCATGGTATTAGCGTCTCCGATGCACTCGACTTAGCTGGTGCTATTGATGCAGAAGCTGTCCAGGTAGGTGGTGCCAGTGGCGAAATGATTGCGCGTATCGACTTTAACCGGCGCTTATGTTTTGAGGATTTACCTACAGCAGGGGCTATCATGATTTTCTCGGCGCAACGTAATATTCTCGATATCGTCAATTACTTTATGCACTTCTTTATTGAAGAAAGCTGTGGCTACTGCACGCCATGCAGAGTCGGTAATGTGTTTTTAAAGAAAGGGCTTGAGAAAATCATGCTCGGCCAGGGCGAGAGCAAGGACCTGGAGTCTTTGCAAAGCCTCGGCAATACCATTATTCAAACCAGTCGCTGCGGGCTTGGGCATACGTCCCCTAAACCTATTTTATCGACAATTGAAAACTTCCCTTTAGTGTACGCGGCATTACTAAAAGACCACCCGGATGGTCGTCAGGCAGGTTTTGATATTCAAAGTGCATTGAATGAATCGCGTATTATCGCTAA
>NZ_LWGG01000851.1:0-2409 GCF_001635365.1 Oleiphilus sp. HI0128
GACTGTCCGCTGCGTCGAAGAAAAAGTACTGACCAGCGTTCGAGACGCTAATATCGGCTCCATCATGGGAATTGGTTATCCGGTCTGGACGGGCGGCATCTTGCAGTTTATCAACCAAACAGGCTTAGAGTCTTTTATTGAAAGGGCCGAAGCCTTGCATCAGCAATGCGGTGAGCGATACGAAGTCCCTCAACTGCTTAAAGATATGGCCCGAGACAATTTGACGTTCAAAGACTAGCTAAATCTATATCAACCAGTTTGTGAGGTTTTGGGCCTCACAAGCTTTGAATAATTCTAAGAAAGGTAGAAAAAGATGATTAAACGAACAGTATTTGAATCTGAACAAGAAATGTTTCGCGATGCGTTTAAGAAGTTCCTTGAAGCTGAAGCTGTGCCTCACCACGAGCAATGGGAGAAAGACGGTCAGGTATCTCGTGAACTATGGAAGAAGGCTGGTGAACACGGCTTTTTAAGCCCAACTGTCCCAGAAGCATACGGCGGTGTTGAAGGTGACTTTCGTTTCAATGCGGTGATCGATGAAGAAGTTGCTAATTACGGCTTAAGTGGTATCGGCTTTGGCTTGCACTCAGACATCGCGGTGCCTTACATCATGGCTTACGGTTCCGAAGAGCAAAAGCAAAAGTACCTGCCGGGTTGTGTTGATGGTTCAATTGTGACCGCGATTGCCATGACAGAGCCTGGCACCGGTTCTGACTTACAAGGTGTGAAAACCAATGCTGTGTTAGACGAGTCAGGCGAGTTCTATACACTCAATGGTTCTAAGACCTTTATCACTAATGGACAGTTAGCAGATTTAATTATCGTGGTGGCTAAAACTAACCCTGAAGCTGGCGCAAAAGGTACGAGCCTTCTGTTAGTTGAGGCAAACTCACCCGGCTTTGAAAAAGGCACCAATCTTCATAAGATCGGTATGAAGGCACAGGATACGTCAGAGCTATTCTTCCAGGATGTAAAAGTCCCAAAAGAAAACGTGCTAGGTGCTGAAGGCATGGGCTTTATCTACCTTATGCAGGAGCTACCACAAGAGCGGCTATCGGTAGGCTTAAACGCGATCGCTAGTGCAGAGTCGATTCTTGAGCAAACAGTCGCATACGTTAAAGAGCGTAAAGCCTTCGGCCGTGAAATAGCATCGTTCCAGAACACCCAGTTTAAGCTTGCCGAAATGTCAGCAACCTTGACGATGGCGCGTGTATTTGTCGATAAATGCTTAGAGCTGCATATTAATAAGCAACTAGATGTGGTGACCGCAGCGAAGCTTAAATTATTGACTACCGAGATTCAGTGTGACGTGATAGATGAATGTTTACAGCTACATGGTGGTTACGGCTACATGTGGGAGTATCCGGTTGCGCGCGCTTACGCAGATGCGCGTGTTCAGAAGATCTATGCTGGTACAAATGAAATCATGAAGTTGATTATCGGCCGCTCGATGGTCTAAAGGAAGTAGGGGTAAGTAATGTCACAACCACTCAAGGGAATTAAGATTCTCGACTTTACCACCTTATTACCGGGCCCTTATGCAACGCAATTGTTGGCAGATATGGGCGCAGAGGTTGTAAGAGTAGAGTCACCTACGCGACCCGATCTACTAAAGCTCTTGCCGCCAATGGTAGGTAAGGTTTCTGCCTCGCACGCCAGCGTTAATCGCAATAAGAAAACGATTGCTGTTGATTTAAAGCATGAGAGTGCAAAAGAGATCGTTCATAAGTTGGTGAGTGAGTTTGATATTGTGATTGAGCAATTCAGACCAGGTGTTATGGCGCGTCTAGGTCTGGATTATGAGGCCTTGGTAAAGTTTCAGTCTAAATTAATCTATTGCTCGATCACAGGCTATGGTCAAACAGGGCCCTTAAAAGATCGGGCAGGGCATGATATTAACTATTTGGCTTTGTCGGGCTTAGCCAGTTTCTCTGGCAGAAAAGAAACCGGTCCCACTTTATCTGCAACACAGGTTGCCGATATTGCAGGTGGTTCACATCATGCCGTAATGGCGATTCTTGCCGCAGTGATTGAACGTGCTTCTACTGGAAAAGGCCAGCACCTGGATATCAGTATGAGTGATGCGGCCTTGGCGCTGAGCACGATGTTCGGCGCCAACGCGCTAGTCAGTGGCAAGGACCCAGCGTGTGGCGAAGAGATGCTCAACGGTGGTTTATTCTACGACTACTACCAGACGGCAGATGGCAAGTATATTTCGGTCGGTAGCCTGGAACCAAACTTCGCGATGGTTTTGCTATCTACCCTAGGTTTGACAGCTTACCAGAATAAGATTGCCGACCAACGAGCCGAAACCCAAACAGAAATCAAGGCAGCAATTGCAGCAAAAGTGATCGAAAAAGACCAAGCTCACTGGAATGACGTCTTTGGCAACTTAGATGCTTGTGTAGA
>NZ_LWGG01000852.1:0-3394 GCF_001635365.1 Oleiphilus sp. HI0128
CATCTCTCTCTATTATTTTAGTGGCCGCTGTTGCTGGTATTAAGATAAAACTTTCATCTAAATTGGCTATTGCTAACCTGCCTTTCAATAAATGAGTTTGTTGCTGTTCTGATATATAGACCTTTTTGATCTTTTTATCGACAGCAAATTGAAATCCAATATCGTCACCTTCACTAGGTACGGTGTTCATTTCAATTAATTGTTTTACCTGAGCCTTAATTGCTTTTCGATTCTGCTCTTCCAGCTTCGCCTGATTCAGTGCTTTGTCTCTTTCAGCTTTTTCTTTTTTCTGCTGAGCTATTCGCGCTTCGGCTTCGTTTTGTACTGCTTGGCCTTTTGGAGTTTGCTTACGTTGAACACGTTTCTCTTTTTGAATATTTTTTGCTTTTTTCTTATCTACCAGGCCAGCACCTAATAGTTGCTCTTGTAATGACTTTGCCATCAAACCCTCTCTTGAACGATGTTTAGATGTTACTTCGAATAAGATAAATACTATCATAATTCGCTCTAAACCTAGATTTCTAGCATGATTTTGAATGCGCCTTTGCAAATAAAACATACAATTTACGACCCCTAAACTTTACAATGTAAATATTGCTGGGTAAAGTACACTTACACTGTAAAGTTTAGATACTTTGTTAGTACTAGTATTTTCTTGGCATTTTATATAAACGTGGAGAACTTAAAACAATGAAACACTATGATGCAGTAGTGATTGGCGCAGGAAATGGCGGACTAACCGCTGCCGCGACACTGCAAAAGAATGGATGTAACACCTTACTTGTTGAGCGCCATAATGTTCCGGGTGGATGCGGTACATCTTTCGTCCGCGGAGATTTCGAATTTGAAGTCGCTTTGCATCAGTTAAGTGGCGTTGGGACAGAAGACAGACCTTTCCTTATGAGAAAAATGTTCAAGGATTTGGATGTACTCGATAAAGTTGAACTGGTTCAGGAAGAGGAGCTATATCGATTAATTGTCCCAGGGAAACAAGATATTACACTTCCCGCGAGTTGGTCAGGCATTCAAAAAGTTCTAAAACAAAATTTTCCTGATGACAGTGATGCTATCACCCGCTTCTTTGATCTAGGAAGCAAGGTTGCTATGGAGTATTACATGGCCTTGCAACAGGTTAGGCGTAGTAATGACGAAAAGCTATTAGAGTCTCAATGTAAACACTTTGCTGCCTACGGTTTAAGAACTACCGATGAAGTATTGAATGAATTCTTCAGCAATAAAGAACTGATCAATACGATCACTCCCTATTGGAGTTATGTCGGTATCCCAACCAATGAATTAGTGTTTGCAGAATTTATTGGAATGCTTTTCGCCTATTGTACCTTCAAACCTTGGCACTTTAAGGGTGGATCTCAGAGTGTTTCTAGCGCAATTATCGATTCGTTTGTTGAAGCCGGAGGGTGCGTAAAGTTTAGTTGTGGTGCGAAGAAAATACATACCGCTGATAATAAGGTTCATGCTATTACACTCGAAGATGGCCAAACCGTAAGCTGTAATTATGTTGTTTCGAACGCCAGCCCACTGATCACCTTCAATGAACTCCTCGATCTTGAAAAGCCACCTATTCAGATCCAACAAGATTTTAAATCTAGACGCAAAGGTGTTTCTGCTGTTTGCTTGTATTTAGGTTTAGATTGTAAGCCAGAGGATATCGGTATTACATCTGCCGCTACCTTCGTAATTGATGGTGACAACCAGGATATTGACGAAACAGAACTATATAAAATGACCGCACCGAAATGGGGAATGGTCACCTGCTACAACTTCATTGACGAAGATTTGGCCCCCAAGGGAAAAAGCGTCATAACTCTTGTAGCACTTCAATACGGCGAAGCATGGCAAGCACTTAGCCCTGAAGATTATGCTGAAGCAAAGTATGACTACGCACAAAAGCTCATTGATCATGTTGAAAAGGCTTACCCAAATCTCAGCCAGTATATTGAAGTTGCTGAGGTAGCGACTCCTTTAACTATGATGCGTTATTTGAACTCACCTGACGGCGCTATTTATGGCTTTAAACAACATATTCAGGATTCTCTCTTATTACGCGACCAATTGAGTGGTATTGAAGGTTTGTATTCCGCAGGAAGTTGGACAGCGCAAGGAGGTTTTCAACCGACCTATATGGCCGGTGAATCAACGGCAAAAAGTATATTGCGTAAAATTAAAAAGTCACAAACGGAGGCTCAACATGCATAAAAATCGCAGCGCAGAACAAAACGTATTAGATGGTGTCGTTGGCTACGTTGAAGCCGTAAAAAAGAAAACCGAGATAGAGCTTAGTGGAAGCGACTTTAGCGAAGAGAAAGGTGCTACGCAAAAGACTATCGACAGTCTACATCCTAAACGCCTTCGTTTACTTGTTACCGATATTTTTACTGATACGCCATCCACGAATACTATTCGTGTCAAAGCACTTGATGGTTACCTTCCCCCTTTTCAAGCAGGTCAGTATATTAACGTTTTTGTTGAGATAAATGGTTCGCCAACTGCCAGACCTTATGCGATGTCTTCCTCTCCCACTGAACGAGACTATTATGACCTGACCGTTAAAAAGGCTCATAGCGGTTTCGTTAGCCATTATTTAGTTGATGATCTGAAGCCTGGTCAAGAGCTTACTAGCACCGGCCCAATGGGAAGCTTTCATCATAATCCACTATTCCATGGTAATGATCTAGTATTCTTCGCTGGCGGATCCGGGATTGCACCTGCACGTAGTATGATCAAACATATCATCGCTAAAGATCTCCCTCATACCATGCATATTATCTACAGCAATAGTTTCGAGGAGGATGTAATATTCGCAAAGGAAATTCGCTCCTGTGCCAAACAGAATCACAATATAAAACTTACAGAATTAATCTCAAGGCCAAGTGAAAGTTATCAAGGCATCGGCGGACGTGTTACTGAAGAGCTTGTTTCATCTTCACTGAGCAACTTAAGCTCAAAGATGTTTTACATATGCGGCCCAACACCCTTTAATGAAAGCTGTGTCGAAATACTTAAAAACTTAGGTGTAAAAGAGCGTCGTATGCTTGTAGAGCTAAACGGCCCTCCTAAGAAACCTGAAACACAAGCACACTGGCCTGAAGATACTTCGTAAACGTAAGGCGAAGCGCACATATCCAAGAATCTAATGATTTAGTATGACATTCCATGGCAGCAGATCTTCCATTTCTGCTTGCTGATCTCTTTTACTAAGTGCTTTCAATAGATAATGAAGATAATCGAATGGCACAAGGTCATTTGCCTTTGCCGTTTCAACAATACTGTAAAGTACACTGCTGGCATGGGCACCACTAGTGGTGTTTGAGAATAACCAGTTTTTTCGCCCTATCACGAAGGGTTTGATTGCTCTTTCTGCACGATTGTTATC
>NZ_LWGG01000853.1:0-35604 GCF_001635365.1 Oleiphilus sp. HI0128
GCGTGACGTATCCTAGCAAGGCGTCACGCATTTGCAGTTTTAACTACGTTTTCTAATCAATGCTTCCTGGCATACTGAAGCAACTAACTCACCTTGTTGGTTAAAAATATTCCCTCGATTAAAGCCTCTTCCGCCTGACGCACTAGGGCTATCCATATCGTAAAGTAACCATTCATCAACCTTGAAAGGGCGATGGAACCATATCGAATGATCAAGACTCGCAACTTGCATGCCTTTTTGCATAAAACTCAAACCGTGCGGCAGCATACTAGTACCAAGCAGGCCGAAGTCCGAGGCATAGGCCAGAAGGCAATGGTGTAATGATAGATCATTGGGGACTGATGCCACCGCTCTAAACCAATTTTGCTTATAGGGTGGACGAATATCCGGGTTGGTATAGTCAATTGGCTTAACTGGTCTGATTTCGATTGGTTTATCGCGGGTGAACTGCTCCCTAAGTTTTTCAGGTATCAGGTGCTTAAAGCGACGACGTATTTCCAGCTCGGAAGCCAGTTCTTCTGGCGACTTGCTTTCGGGCATATCAAACTGGTGTTCTGAACCCGCTTCATCTTTTTGAAACGAAGCGTTGAGGGTAAAAATCTCTTTGTCGTCTTGCCGGGCAATGACTCGCCGTGTTGCGAAAGAACTACCGTCTCGAATAATCTGCACTTCGTACTGAATTGGTAGAGAATGATCCCCTGGGCGTAAAAAGTAGCCATGCATTGAGTGAGCGCTGAGTTGATCGACTGTTTGATAAGCCGCCATCAGTGCTTGACCACAGACCTGTCCACCGAATACATTTTTGAAGCCCAAATCTTCGCTGCAACCTTCAAAGACTAAGTTGTTGAGTTGCTTAAGTTGAAGGACATCGATGAGTTGTTGTAGTACGTCTTGCATGATCATGACTCACTTTATTAATCGCGCTTTGTTGAGTTTTAAACAAAGCGCCTAATTCAGGGAGTCTTTAGCTTAAAGACTACTGAGCTCTTTAACTAGCGCTTGTTTTTCAACACAGCGTTGCCCAGTTAGTACAAAACCATCCAAACAGTCTTGCTCGTTATAATGACGACCACAAATATTCAGGCCATCTTGTTCGAAGCGCCATTGGCCTGAAGCACTGGCAGGTGGGCAAACGACGACGGGGCAGGCGGGTGTTTTAGTTGCTATCGGCATGATGCCGAAGCTTACCTGGCTCGGTGTGCCGGTCAGAGTCTTCGCTAAGGTGCGTGCGCAGGTCATTAGTGGCAGCACGTAGAGTCTGACCTGCCCTTCGATCTCTGCGCAGTCACCTAAGGCGTAGACATCTTCTGCACTAGTTTGTAGCAAGGCGTTGGTGACAATCCCTTGCTGGCATTCAATCCCCGAGTCTTGAGCAATTTGTATATTGGCTTTCAGGCCGACGGCAGAAATAACCAAGGCACACTCAAGTTCTTGGCCATTACTTAAACGAGCAAGCAAACCATTTCCTTGTTCAGTGATTTCGCTTACATGAGCTTGCATTTCAAACTGACAACCTGCATCACTAAGGCCTTCGATAAGCGCTTGTCCGGCCTCTTCAGGAATCAAACTGTTTAAGGCTGATTTTGAAGGGTCAACGATAGTTACCTTATAACCGCTTGCCAATAAGTCATTCGCGTATTCACAGCCGATTAAGCCGGCACCCATGATCAGTACATGGTTCTGGCTTTCTGAGCAGTTTTCGCCTAACAAAGAACGAAAACGGCGGTAGTCCATTAGGTCATTGATTGAAACGACTTTCTCAAGCTCACTTCCGGGAAAACTGAGCTTATTGACCTGAGCACCACAAGCAAGCACTAGCTTGCTGTAGTCTAAGCGTTCTTCACCTATCAGGATTGCTTTGGCAGAAGTATCGATTCGGTCAACACTCGTATGATTTCTGATTGAAATATTGTGCTGTGCCGCGAACTTTCCCGGGTCGGCCATTGATAGCTCATCAGCCTGCTTGCCTTTGGCAAGTGCTGTCGAGAGCATAGGCTTGGAATAAGAGTGTGCGTCATCCTGAGTGATCACAATAATCTCGCTTTCCTGGTCCAGCTTGCGAACCTCCTTAACAAGATTATATCCGGCCAAGCCACTACCAATGACAACGATAGGTGAAGTATTCATGTTAAATCTCTACCATTTCAAAGTCTTCTTTGCCTACACCACAGTCAGGGCAAAGCCAGTCTTCGGGTACATCTTCCCATGAGGTGCCCGCTTCGATGCCATCATCAGGCCAGCCTTCGCTCTCATCATAAATTAATCCGCAGACTACGCATTGCCACTTCTTCATTCTTTATACCTGTATTATCAAAATGTTACTTGCCTTTCGAATGCATACAAACATGCCTCTCTGGTTTACACTAGCGCCCGCTTGCTTATGCGAAGAGAAGATTCTAGTTTAGAGAATAAATGTTGCCTCATTCACTTAGCGGGCTAATTTACCGAATCAGCTCGATCAGCACAAATCTTTCACTATTTCAGCGATAGTAACTTTGCGGCCAGGCAGGCTCACAGATATAATCTGCACAGCCATTTTATCAGGAAGATCTATGTCCAATACCAAAACCGTCGAAGCCCAGAAAGTCTTTAATGAGGCCGACTGCCTAATCGATATGTCTGAGCTAAGTGATGCAATTGAAAAGACAGCCAAAGATATTGAGCAAGACTTAGCGACCGACAACCCTCTGGTTATTTCAATTATGAATGGCGGTTTGGTGTACTGTGGTCACTTACTCGCTCATTTGAATTTTCCACTAGAGCTGGATTATTTACACGCTACCCGATATGGGAATGAAACCTCTGGCAGCCGCTTGGACTGGCTGGCTAAGCCGGTAAAAGCACTGTCGGGCCGAACCGTTCTTCTGGTTGATGATATCCTTGATGAAGGGCATACCCTCTTACATGTACAGGATTATTGTCGGCAGCAAGGTGCAGCGCGTGTTCTGACGACGGTTTTATTGGATAAGCAACATGACAGAAAGGCGACCAAGGATCTGCTCGCTGACTATACTTGTTTAAATGTTGAGGATCGTTTTGTTTTTGGTTTTGGTATGGATTATCAAGGCTATTGGCGGAATGCGCCGGGTATTTACGCAGTTAAGGGCATGTGATGCTAAAGCCAGCCGCTCGGCGGATACCCGACTGGAAAGTGCCTAAACAATATGGTTCCTGGGTCTTTGATCAAGGTTCACTTACCAAGAGGCTTATCGAAGCATCAAATAATAACTTTAGTGTGCGTGTCACTTATCAAGGCTGGGCTGTACCAAGTCTTGAGGAGAGGCGGATACTAAAAGTGAGAGAGCGTCAGAAAGCGCTGGTCAGGGAAGTTGAGCTGCTTTGTTTCGGAGAAGTATGGGTGATAGCGCGCAGTATTATTCCGAAAACAACGCTAAGTGGTTATGAAAGACAGCTTCAGTATTTGGGAGATAAGCCTTTAGGCGCATTTCTGTTTAAATCCAGAGTTATGACGCGTAGTAAGCTTGAAAGTGTCTCCTTGGTGAAACAGTTTAAAGAACCCGTATTTGGGCGGCGCTCGGTATTTTTTCTTCGTCAGAAACCATTGCTGGTGAGCGAACTATTTATGCCTCGGGTATTTGAGGCAAGCAAACGAGAGAAATAGGCATATGAATACTCAGAGTAAACCCGCGTTTGCAAGTGTTGCAATGGACTACGTAAGGCTTGCGAGGTTGGATAAGCCTATAGGTATTTATCTGGTTTTGTGGCCAACGCTTTGGGCATTATGGTTTGCTGCCGAGGGCATACCAGCTATGGATGTGTTAGCTATTTTTATCGCCGGCTCTGTTTTCATGCGCTCGGCAGGCTGCGTAATCAATGACTTTGCGGATAGAAAAATAGACGGTCATGTAAAGCGCACTGAAGCTCGCCCTCTGGTGACGGGGCGGGTGAGTGCAAAACAGGCTTTGATCTTTTTCGCCGTTTTATGTCTGTTGTCTTTCATCCTGGTTTTGTTTACCAATAAACTGACAATTTACCTTTCATTTGGTGCACTCGCACTTGCTTCTGCTTATCCCTTCATGAAGCGCTATACTTATTTACCACAGGTGGTCTTAGGTGCTGCATTTGCCTGGTCCGTTCCTATGGCTTATGCCGCGCAAGTGAATGAACTGCCTGCGCATATCTGGTTGATCTATATGGCAACAGTCTTGTGGACCGTTGCTTATGATACGATGTATGCCATGGTCGATAGGGATGATGATATCAAAATCGGCGTTAAATCCACGGCCATCTTATTTGGTTCGGCTGATCGGGCGATTATCGCATTTTTGCAGGTTTTGGTGATATTGACGCTGAGCTTGTTAGGTGAACAGCTTGAAATGGGGCAGTTTTACTTTCTGAGTATTGTCGTTGCGTCGGTACTATTTGTATATCAGCAGCACTTGATTCGCCATCGTGACAGAGATGAGTGCTTTAAGGCGTTTTTGAACAATAACTGGGTGGGTATGGTTTTATTCCTGGGACTGTTTCTAGACTTTTATGTCAGGTGAATTGTAAAACTTCGCAAAAAGGAGCGCTCATTAGGTTCTCAGCATAGGCTTACAGTGTAGTGTCATAAAACTGTAACAGCTTGCCGTTTTAATACAGTTTGATTTTTGGAGTAAGTACTATGTCAGAAAAAACCGTATTAATTGTTGATGATGAAGCATCAATCAGAGAAATGATTGCTGTTGCTTTAGAAATGGCTGATTACAATTGTATCGAAGCTTCAAATGCGCAGGATGCATTTATTGCTATTGTGGATCAACGTCCCGATATGATTTTACTTGATTGGATGTTGCCAGGCACTAGCGGAATTGAATTGGCAAGACGCTTGAAACGCAATGAAGCGACCAGTGATATCCCTATTATTATGCTGACAGCTAAAACCGAAGAGGATAATAAAGTACAGGGTTTGGAAGTCGGTGCCGACGACTATATTACTAAGCCTTTTTCTCCTCGTGAATTGGTTGCTCGTCTTAAAGCTGTACTTCGTCGTGCGACGCCTGCGGGTGTCGAAAGTGAAATCGAAATAGATGGATTGGTACTTGACCCAGTTTGTCATCGCGTTACCGCTCACAATAATTTGCTGAGCATGGGGCCAACTGAGTTTAAGCTACTGCAGTTCTTTATGACGCATCAAGACCGCGTTTATAGCCGTTCCCAGCTACTTGATCAAGTTTGGGGTGGCAATGTCTATGTTGAAGATCGAACCGTTGATGTTCATATTCGGCGCCTTCGCAAGGCATTAGGTGAAAGGCATGAATACCTGGTTCAAACTGTTCGAGGTACTGGCTATCGTTTTTCTGCTCAAGGTGCTGCATAGCGCTTGAGCATTGGTAACTTTGTTATAAAATAAGAAAGGTGGCAAGGAGCTCGATTTTTCATGCACATGACTTCGATCATTGACGAAGGGTGCACACTCTCTGTACCGTTTGCGTTTTAATGGCAAACTATTGAATCAGAGAATGAATCTGTCTTCCTGTGCTGGAGCATAAGGTTATGCACAAACGAATCATCGGTCACTTATACTCCCTTTTTTGGGCTGTGATTGGCTTGCTGGTACTTGGCCTGCTGATTGGGGAATTAGCGTGGGTTCTCGCGATTGGCTGCTTTGCCTACTTAGCCTGGACAATCAGCCAGGCTGTTAAGCTGCATCGTTGGCTTTACAGTGTACAAGAAGACCAAGCAATTCCCGAAAGCCATGGTTTATGGGGCGATCTGTTTGACGGTCTATATCAAATTCAATATCAAAATCGCATTACTCAAGAAAACTTGCGGTCAATGATTGCTCGTGTCCAATTATCTACCAATGCACTAAAAGAGGCTGTCGTCATGACTAACTCTGAAGGTGCGATGGACTGGTGGAATGACTCTGCAAGTACAGTACTTGGCTTTAAACGAGAGTCAGATAGAGGTCAGCTGATAACAAATTTGCTTAGAGACCCTTCCTTTAAGCGATATTTTGAAAGCAAGAATTACGACGAACCTTTAGAGCTACGTTCACCTTTAAATAAAAGTGCAACTTTGCAAGTACATATCACTTTGTTTGGCAAAGATGACCGCTTGGTTTTCGCGCAAGATGTGACGCGTGTGCAGCGACTTGAACAGATGCGGCGTGACTTCGTTAGCAATGTTTCTCATGATATGAGAACGCCATTGACGGTTATTAGAGGTTATATCGAAACCTTCCAGGATGCTGAAGATACACCTAAGAAGTGGCGAAGAGCCTTAAATTCAATGCAAGAGCAAACGAAACGGATGGAAAGCCTGATTAGTGACCTCTTGTTACTCGCCAAGTATGAAACTGAAGGCCTGCCTAGTAATACTCAAGCGATCGATATCGAACCGGTACTACAAGAAGTCTACCGCGACGCACGAGCCTTTAGCGCTGACAAAAATCAGAATATTCGTTTGGACTTTGAAAGCACCAAACCCTGTTTATTTACCGGTGACTCTCGTCAGCTTTATAGCGCCTTCTCAAACCTTGCGTTTAATGCAGTTAAGTATACGCCCACCGGTGGTGATATCGACATCAGCTGGTGGCTGGATGAAGAAGGTGCTCACTTTTGTGTGCGTGATACCGGTGAAGGTTTTGATTCCGTTCACATCCCTCACTTGACGGAACGCTTCTATCGAACGGACCCCAGCAGAGACCACTCAAGTGGCGGCTCAGGCTTGGGCTTAGCGATCGTGAAGCATGTATTGATCAATCATAATGCCGAGCTGGAAATCCATAGTGAAGAAGGCATAGGCAGTGAGTTTATTTGTCACTTCCCGGCATCGATAATGGTTTCCAGTAGCTCGGCTAATGAACAGAAAGCGCTAGCAAATGCATCTTGATGAGCTATCTGCATTTACTTGGATAGCTTTTTCTGCGCCTCTGCTTCAAAGTTCATATTGATATTGCCTAAAGATCTTTCTTCGTTTACCCAAAATGCGACCGCGCCACACACCGCAGCGGGCAGTGCCAGAAAATTCACGATAGGCAGAAGCGTTGCCCCAAACGTTACCAGCCCAAAACCTAGTGATGTCAGACGATGGCTAGCCAGGTAGTTTTTCATATCGGGGAAGCTCATCTTATTATTATCTGCCGGGTAGTCGATATATTGAATGGCCATCATCCAGGCTGAGAAAATAATCCAGATAACAGCAATAATCACATTCAAGCCGGGGATTAAGCCTAAAACCAATAGCACTAGCACCCGCGGGATATAATAAACAAGCTTTTGGAGTTCTCGCATGATGGTTCTGGGAACCATTGCCAGTAGCTCGCTCCATGAGAAGTCTTCACCTTTATCTTGGCCGCTTAAGTGCTTTTCAGTGAGTTCTGCCAGGTAGCCATAAAAAGGAGCGCCGATTAAATTCGCGGCGGCAATAAAGCCATAAAACAGCGTCATTAAGATGGCTAAGAAGTAGATTCCCCAGAATAACCACTCCATGAATCCTAGCCATTCTGGGACCCAAGACAATAAGGTCGCCATCCAACCGTCTACTAGGCTATATGCCCACATGATGAGCAGCGTAAACAAGATGATATTTACGGTTAAAGGAACCAGTAAAAATAGGCGAAAGCCGGGCTGGCAAATGATCTTGAAACCTTGAGCCAGATAGCCAAAGCCGGTAAACATATTTCCCTTCATGTGAAGATTCGCTCCTGATCAGAATATCGTCTAAGAAATTTATAGGGCTTAATAGGGTTGTAGGCAGTGTATAATAGCTCGCTTGGAGTTTCAGCAGTGCTCTGATGAAATCAAAGTAATGTCACTAGGTAGTTGTAGCCAATGCGTCCAGATTTTCAAATCGAGATTGTTTATTCAGATGAACAGCTTGTGGTGGTTAATAAGCCCTCCGGTTTGCTATCAGTTCCGGGCAGAGGCCCCGACAAAGCTGATTGCTTGCTGAGCCGCTTACAAGACCAATTTCCCACTATCAGGGTGGTTCATCGTTTGGATTGCGCAACCTCGGGCTTGATGGTCTTGGCGCTTGATGCGGATTCCCACAGGGAGCTTAGTAGGCAGTTTCATGACAGAGAAGTCAAAAAGCGCTATGAAGCCTTGGTTTATGGCTTTATGGAAGATGAAAGTGGCGAAGTTAATCAGCCATTGAAGACCGACTGGCCCAATCGGCCTCGACAGATGATTTCACATGAAGGTAAAGCTGCTCAGACCTTCTATCAATGTACGACTCGCTCAGAACAGGCATCGAGAGTCATCCTCACGCCGATAACAGGTCGCTCTCATCAACTACGTGTTCATATGCTATATACCGGCCATCCAATATTGGGCGATGGGCTTTATGCTCACGAGTCGGCATTAAAGGCTAGTAGCCGTTTATGCCTACATGCCACAGACTTAAGTATCTACCAGCCAAAGACTAAAACTTTTATGGAGTTCTCAAGTGCTACACCTTTTTAGTCAGATAATCCAGTTTACCTGGCTGAACAAAATCGTTTTGTACCTTGCTTTGCTGTTCTCTTGTATTGCCGCGTTTTCACCCCTTACGGGGCTGGAGCAAGTTAATGTGAGTGACAAGGTGCTCCACCTAGTAGCATTTTTTGTACTTTCTTTATTGGTTCAAATTGCCTATCCAAGGCTAGGTTTAAGGGCAATACTATTTTGCTTGGCTTGCTTTGGTCTGGGTATTGAGCTTGTTCAGGCTTACTTGCCCCACCGTAGTTTCGAGCTAAATGATTGGTTTGTAGACTTGTTAGGCACAGTGATTCACCTGATCCTTATTGCGCCAACTATTAAGAGCAAGTGTTTGAGTGGTAAATACGCACCTTGTTAAATTCTTCAAACTCATTTAGGTCTGGACAAGTACGGGCTTCTTTTACTTCAAGCAAATCGTAAGCGGAAGAGGGCAGTACTTTTACGCGGGAGTCAGCAAGAAGTACTTGAGGACATTTAGTGGTAAACAAATCTAGCAAGTCGTGATTATCTTTGTCATATAGTACATCCGCCGCGGTGATCAGGTCGAGCTCTTCATCAAAAGCCATAAAGTCTTCAGAGTAGTCAAAGCTCAGAGAGTTGAGTTCGGCATTTGCACGACAAGCTTCAAGAGCGTCTGAGTCGATATCACAAGCTATGACTTTTTTGGCACCAGCCTTGGCAGCAGCGACTGCAACAACACCCGAGCCGCTACCAAAATCTAGCACTGTCTTACCACGCACATATTCCGGGTTCTCCAGAATGAACTGAGCCAAAACCTGTCCACTTGCCCAACAAAAAGACCAGTAGGCAGGTTCGGCCACAACAGCCTGTGCTTCGTCATGGCTAAGTGGGCCCTGTAATACAGCTGGGTCAAACAGATAAAGGCCGATTGCAGGGCAGGCGGGAGGTTTAGTCGCCTTGACACGACCTTTAGCGAGAGTTTTATTTAAGTTAGCGTTGAGTGTATCGACAGTATTCATGACATTTTAATGATGATTGACAGTGTTAAGTTGACCAGCTTGGTGTAGCTACTTTATGCTGCGAGGAATAATAACAACAGCATTTCGATGCATCATAGATAATACAATAAAGTTACTTTTAAACTAGGGTAAAAAAGGAAGACTATGGAAAATATAACTGAAACTACAGATAAGCTAGAAGGCTATGCTGATATAGCTGTAGAAGCTGCAATTCTTTACGGGCCAAAAGTTGTTCTGGCTATTGTTACCTTGATAATTGGTCTTTGGGTGATAAATCGAATTGTTAGCAAGGTTGAAAAGCATTTTACGTCTAAAGCGGATCCAACGCTTGGTTCGTTTGTCAGTAGCCTGGCGTCAGTCATCTTCAAGATGATGCTATTGATTGCTGTTGCATCAATGGTTGGTATTGAAACTACTTCTTTCGTTGCAGTACTCGGTGCTGCTGGCTTGGCCGTTGGTTTGGCATTGCAGGGCAGTTTGTCAAACTTCGCTGGCGGTGTTTTGATCTTGCTATTCAAGCCTTTCAAAGTAGGCGACTTAATTGATGCTCAAGGCCATATTGGTGTCGTTAAGGAAATTCAGATCTTTAACACAATTCTAACAACGGCAGATAATCGCGTCGTTATTATTCCAAACGGTGCCCTATCAAATAGCAGTATGGTTAATATCAACCAGCTGGATACTCGCCGTGTTGATTTCGTTTTTGGTATTGGTTATAGCGATGATATTGATAAAGCGAAAGCGATTATTGAAGGCTTGATCACTTCAGATTCTCGTGTATTAAAAGATCCTGAGCATTTGATTGCGATCTCTGAATTAGCGGATAGTTCAGTCAACTTTACCGTTAGGGTTTGGACTAAGACGGCGGACTACTGGGCAGTTCACTTCACAATGTTCGAAGCAGTTAAGAAAGCGTTTGATGAGCAAGGAATTAGTATTCCGTTCCCTCAACAAGACGTACATATGCATACAGTTCAATAACCTACGCACTAGCGCCGGTTATTTAAGACGTTATTTGTTTTGCTGATAAAAGGCGCTCTTTTGAGCGCCTTTTTTATTAATAAACGTATTTCCTAACCTGCGAAAGAATGAAAACAAGTGTGATAATACTGCTGAAAAACTGGAAAAAAACTCATCTATAAACGACGCTAATAAAAAGATACTTTTTGTTACTTCAACTTATCTTTGTTCGTGACTAAGATGAAGTTAAGAAAGAATTTAGTATCAACGAATTTTGCTGGTCTCTATCTGCCTGTGCATAGCGCTTCAGAAATACGAAGTGACTGAGACAAAGCAATAATTACGATTGTCTCGATCTACTAAAGACAAAAATAACGAGTGTTAGGCAGTTATAGAGGTACTGGAAATGCCAGTTGAACAGCTAAAGCAATATCTAGATTCGAATGACGTTCAATACGTATCAATAGAACATTCGGTAGCATATACCGCAAAAGAGATCGCTGAACGTATTAAACTTAAAGGTGACCAAATGGCGAAAACCGTTATGGTCAATTTGGACGGTTGTATGTCGATGGTGGTGCTACCCGCATCATGTCGAATACGCTGGGATCAATTTATGAGAGCCATGGGAACCGAGCTGGTCGCCCTGGCAACAGAAGATGAATTTAAAGACCGTTTCCCATCATGCGAAGTGGGTGCTATGCCACCATTCGGCAATTTATATGATGTCCCCATCTATATGTATGAAGGGTTCGATGAAACCGGTGATATTGCCTTTAGAGCAGGAAATCACCACGAAGTGATTAAAATGAAGCTCTCTGATTATATGGAACTAGCGCATCCGATGACGCTAAATGAGGGCTTCGCAAAGATTGGTATGAAGAAGCCAAGCTGGTTGTTAAAGAAGAAGGCCGGGTAGAAAACCTAGCCTTCTATTGTTTACCGTTTACAATCTCCGGGCCTTACAGCAGGCGGCCTGAACTGCGGCTCGGGGATTTATTCTTTTAATTGCTAGCGAACATAGAGAATCAGGTCTTCGTATCCTCGTCGGATGCGAAATGCCTGCACATTTCGCTGCCTCAAATAAGACTTAAGCTCTGCAATATTTCTAATCCTGCTTCGGTTGACCGCGAAGATTATATCCCCTTGCTCAAAGCCTACTCGTTTAGCGATCGAATTATTGCTCAGTTCTTTAACCTGAATGCCAATAGCTTCTTCTTGATCACTTGGAATGAGATCCATTAACAGGCTTCCGCTCAAATAAGAAGAGACTTTGTCACCAGCTATTTCCGGGACAGGTATGGCTTCGATCTCAATTTCGAGCGCTTTGTTATTGCCATTGCGAATAATCTCAAGATCAAGGGTTCTGCCAATTGCAGAAAGTCCAATTCTGTTTTGGATATCATTGGCATTCCTGATGGCCCGACCATTTGCCTTAGTAATAATGTCGCCCTGCTTTAGACCTGCATCATCTGCTGCGCTGCCATCCTCGATACTACTGACAATAGCCCCCTGATAGGTATTAAGCTGATGTGTTCCGAACGAGAAGGCTTCAGCTAACTCAGGGCTTAAGTCTTGGAAACGGGCACCGATACCGCCGCGTTTTACTTCACCAAACTGGATAAGTTGTGACATAACTGATTGGCTGACTTCAGTTGGAATGGCAAAGCCAATGCCAACGTTTCCTCCGGCTGGAGCGATAATGGCGGAGTTGATGCCAACTAAGTTGCCATTGAGGTCAATTAATGCGCCGCCTGAATTGCCGGGGTTAATGGAGGCATCGGTTTGAATAAAATCTTCGTACCCCTGGATGCCAAGACCATTCCGCCCAAGTGCGCTGACAATTCCAGTAGTCACCGTTTGCCCAATACCAAAGGGGTTACCAATGGCAATTACAAAGTCGCCAACGGCTAGGGAGTTAGAGTCGGCGATTTTCAAAGATGACAACTTTTCTGCATCGATCTTCAGCAAAGCGATATCAACCTTCTTGTCGGAACCTACTAAGGTGGCTTTGAATTGACGCCCGTCCTGAAGTTTTACTTCGATATCGTTAGAGTCAGCAATGACATGATGATTGGTAAGAATATAGCCTTCTTTTGCATCAACTATTACACCGGAGCCAGCACTTTGAACTTGGCGTGACTCTTCAATTTCATCAGGAAAAGAGAAGAAATGTCGAAAAAATGGTGACTGTAGTAAAGGGTTATATTTACGCTGAATGGTATAGGTCGCAATATTAACCACGGCTGGCGCTGACTCCTTAATGATCGGCGCGAGAGAGGGTTGTGAATTTCCTTCTATCAGACGTTGCGGAAAGCCAGCGGCTTGAAGTGAAAAAGAGAAACTTAAGCTGAGCAAGATGAACAAAGTCAAACCGTATTGCTTGAAGTTAAAAAACACATTATTTGATAATTGATTAAGACGCATCTTTTTATTGTCCTTCACTGGGTATTACAGGCGATATTATAAGCTCAAAGGTGTGATTGTTGGGAAGTTCTTGCATAATACTGCAAAAGATTTGCTGAGAGGAAAAGCATGAGCAAGCAATATGATGTAGTGATTGTCGGTGCCGGTATGGTCGGCGCTGCCATTGCCTGTGGATTGGCTCGATCGAACTTTAAAGTTGCGGTCATTGACCCGCTATTACCCCCTGCGTACGTAGAAGGCGAAGCACCTCACATTCGGGTATCGGCGATCAGCTATGCGAGTGAACAGATATTAAAAAACCTGGGTGCATGGCAATATATCGAAGGCAAACGCTTATGTCCTTATCGACGTTTAGCAGTAAATGAGATGCCTGCTAAAAAGGGGCTATCTGCCTTATTGCCTGACATCTCGACATGGGCAAGAACCGAGTTTGATTGCAGTCAGATTGGCCAGAGTCATCTTGGCAATATTATTGAGAATGATATTGTTCATCTCGCTTTGCATGAAGCAATGAACGGCCTGGAAAATGTTAGCGTCTATTGTCCAGACAAAATTGAAGAGATGGAATTGGATGGTGAGCTGAAAACCCTGACACTATCAAAAGCAGGAGACATTAGCGGGCGCGTAGTGATTGGTGCCGATGGCGCACAGTCACGTGTGCGAGAACAAGCCAGCCTCGGTCAATATAAAGACAAATATGCGCAGCATGCTTTTGTCTGCACTGCTGCGTATGAAGGCAGTCAGGAAGATATTACCTGGCAGTCATTCACCTCTCATGGACCCTTGGCATTTTTGCCCTTGGCCGATAGTGGTAAGGAACACTTTGGCTCACTCGTCTGGTACGACTTGCCTGAAAGTGTCGGCAAATTATCGCAGATGGGTAACGAGGAGCTGTTAGCGACGATCAAAGCTGCTTATCCTTCAGAGCTTCCTACCATTACACGCATTGTAGAGCACGCTAGCTTCCCTTTATTTAAGTCCCATGCCATTAACTATGTCCGCCAGGGTGTGGCATTGGCGGGGGATGCAGCACATACTATCAATCCTTTAGCCGGGCAGGGCGTTAATCTGGGCTTTATGGATGCTGCGATGCTAATCGAAATTCTGGGGCAAGCACACTTAGCGGGCGAAGATATTGCTAGCCTTGAAGTCCTGCAGCGTTATCAAAAAAGTAGACGACCAGAGAACCAGAAAATGATGAGCATTATGGATATGTTCTATCATGGCTTTAGTAATGAGTTGCTGCCGCTAAGGGTGGTAAGAAATATAGGCCTGGGTCTAGCAAATAATTCCGGGCCTGCGAAAAATAAAGTGATGCAGTATGCGGTGGGCGCAATAGGTAACTTGCCTAAACTTGCTCAAGCCTAAAGGAAGCAAACGAGGAAAAAACAATGACAGAAACGCTATTTACCAAAATTATTGATCGTCAGATTCCTGCAGATATCGTCTATGAAGATGACATCTGCCTGGCATTCAAGGATATTCAGCCAACCGCTCCCGTACACTTGCTTATCATCCCTAAAAAACCAATCGCGACGATTAACGATATGGATGAAGGTGATAAGGAAACATTTGGACATTTGTTCTTTGTTGCCAAGAATATTGCCGCCGATATGGGCTTCGCAGAAGATGGTTACCGTGTTGTGATGAATTGCAATGAATATGGTGGACAAAGCGTCTACCACGTACACCTGCATTTAATCGCTGGTAAACCTTTGGGTTGGCCTCCTTTCACCGAGAAGCTTAAAGTCTGAGCAAGTGTAAACAAGGGTAAAACCATTGCTGACAGACTAATATTTAAGCACCCTCTTCGTTAAACTAGAGCTACCTAAACGAAGAGCGTGGTGAAATATGATCTGGAACCTGGAAGAAAGAAAGTCTAATAAGAGCCTACAGTCAATACTACAAGGCTTGGTATTATTTGCCATGATGTTTTCATTGGCGGCACTTGCTGAAGCTGATGAACTTTCTTCTCGTCTGGAATCACACTTCAATGCCGATAGCTCGTATCGCTTTATCAACTATGAAAGTGTTAATCAGGTGCATGCTGATGAGTATGGCAGCATGCGCTACTTAGTGATGGATTTTGATTTGCGACTTGCCAGTAATGATCTTCAAGGCAGTATTCACCAGATTTGTAATACTGTCTTGGCAGATAGGCAGTTAATAAAAGACCTATCTCGTCATGGCTATGATATGGTTTCAGTATCATTTGATAGGCAGTCACAGTATGACTGCCTATAAATACCTAAAAAAACAAACGCTCTAACTCCTTACCCGGGTCTGCCGCCCGCATAAATGCTTCACCGACTAAGAAGGCGTTCACATCACGTTCTTGCATAGCGATCACGTCTTCTCGAGCATGTATGCCGCTTTCTGTGACCACAATCCTATCTTCGGGAATCTGCTTCAATAAGTTAAAGGTGTTATCGAGTGATACTTCGAAAGAGTGAAGGTCCCGATTATTAATGCCGATTAAGCGAGTTTCCAGCGTTAAGGCATCTTTAAGCTCTGCTTCATTATGAACTTCGACCAAAACATCCAGGCCGATTTCATGGGCGATGCCACTTAACTCCTGCATTTGATCTTTTGTTAGGCAAGCGGCAATCAGTAGCACGCAATCAGCATTCACAACGCGGCTTTCGTAGATCTGATAAGGCGCGACCATAAAATCCTTACGGATAATCGGCAAGGCGCTCGCAGCACGAGCTTGTTGCAAATAGTCCTCATGGCCTTGGAAAAAATCACGGTCAGTAAGTACCGATAAACAGGCTGCACCGGCCTTCTCATAACTTTCGGCAATGGCGGCAGGTACAAAGTCCTCTCGAATAATTCCTTTGCTTGGTGATGCCTTCTTGATCTCGGCAATAATGGCAGGCAAATTGTTCGCGTTCTTGGATTCTATCGCCCGCACAAAGCCGCGGGTCTCATCCCGATCGAAGGCTTGTGCCTTGCAGTCGGCTAGCTTTAGCGTGCTTTGTCTTTCCTCAATTTCCTGCCACTTGCGTGCGACAATCTTTCGCAGAATGGTTGGAGTTTTATCGCTGGCTGAATCTGGGCCAAAAGAAACGTCTGACATAATGAATCCGGTATATAAAGTTATTCTGCAAATACGCGCGTAAAGCTCGCCAAGTCATTTAATTTAGCTAAAGCTACGCCAGAACCAATGGCATCGGATGCCAGCTCAACGCCTTCAGCCAAACTACTAGCCAGGTCAGAAGCATAGATCGCTGCACCGGCATTTAAAGTAATAATTGAGCGTGCTTTTTGCGCAGCCTCGCTTTGTTCCTTTCCTAAAGCTGCTTTTATCAAGTTTAGGCTTTGTTCTGCACTATCGACACCCAAGCCATCAAGTGAAGCTCGCGCCAGGTCAAAGTCTTCTGGTTTGATGGTGTATTCACTGACTACGCCATCCTTGAGTTCAGCGACATGGCTGTCGCCGGAAATAGTGATCTCATCGAGGCCGTCACTCGCGTGGACGATGAGTACATGCTCGCTACCCAGACGTTTTAATACTTCAGCCATAGGCTTACACAAAGCACTATTGAATACGCCGATCACTTGCTTACCAACGTTAGCAGGGTTAGTCATGGGGCCAAGCATATTGAAGATGGTACGAATAGCCATCTGCTTCCGGGGGCCAATAGCATGCTTCATAGCGCTATGGTGAGCTGGTGCAAACATAAAACCAACACCAATTTCCTCAATACAACGCTGTACTTGCTCGGGGCTTAAAGACAAATTAATGCCTGCAGCTTCGAGTACATCAGCACTGCCAGTGCTGCTAGAAACGCTACGGTTACCATGCTTTGCTACCTTGCCACCCGCTGCAGCTACCACAAATGCACTGGCTGTCGAGACGTTAAACAAGTTAGCACCATCGCCGCCGGTGCCACAGGTATCTACCAAGTGTTCGCCGCTGATATCTACTTTAGTAGAGAGCTCTCGCATCACCTGAGCAGCGCCGGTAATTTCATCAATGCTTTCGCCTTTCATGCGCAAAGCAACTAGGAAACCGCCAATTTGAGCTTCTGTCGCTTGGCCTGTCATAATCTGTTGCATGACAGACTGCATTTCATCGGTTGCTAGGTCGGTGTTTTCAACGACTTTTGCCAGAGCTTGAGTAATATCCATGCGTATACCTATTTTTATTCGCTTATCGTTTTATCTTATCGGTCTAAGAAATTCTTAAGTAAGTCATGACCGTGTTCACTTAGAATTGACTCAGGGTGGAATTGAACCCCTTCAATATCAAGTTCCTTGTGGCGAACACCCATGATCTCTTCGACACTACCGTCTTCGTTTTCAGTCCATGCCGTGATTTCCAGGCAATCAGGTAGCGTATCTTTACAAATAACCAGTGAGTGGTAACGGGTTGCGGTGAAAGGGTTAGTCAATCCCTTAAATACGCCCCTATCGTTATGATGCATGGCTGAAGTCTTACCGTGCATCACCTGCCCGGCACGAATGATATTTCCGCCAAAAGCCTGGCCAATACTTTGGTGACCCAAACAAATACCAAGAATTGGAAGCTTGCCTTTAAAGTGCTCAATGGCAGCCAGTGATACACCGGCTTCGTTTGGCGTACAGGGGCCAGGTGAAATCACAATTTTACTAGGTTTTAGCGCTTCAATTTCTTCGATGGTAATTTCATCGTTACGGTAAACATGAACATCGGCACCGAGTTCGCCCAAGTACTGAACAACGTTGTAGGTAAACGAGTCGTAGTTATCAATCATTAATAGCATTGTTTTTCTCCTTACCCGTCTAAGCCTTGAGTTGCCATTGCCACCGCTCTGAATACAGCGCGCCCTTTATTCATGGTTTCATCCCACTCACTTTGCGGTACCGAGTCTGCAACGACTCCCGCACCGGCTTGAATATGCAATACCTGGTCTTTTATGACCGCGGTGCGAATGGCAATCGCCGTGTCCATATTGCCATTCCATGAGAGGTAACCAACAGCGCCGCCATAAACGCCCCGCTTAACCGGCTCAAGCTCATCGATGATTTCCATCGCACGAATTTTCGGGGCACCACTTAGAGTACCGGCAGGGAAAGTCGCGCGTAATACATCAATCGGACTGGTATCGGGTTTTAGCTTGCCGGTCACGTTCGAGACAATGTGCATAACATGAGAGTAGCGCTCTATCACCATTTTATCGGTGAGCTCTACACTGCCAATTTCACTAACGCGGCCAGCATCATTTCGTCCTAAATCGATTAGCATCAAATGCTCGGCGCATTCTTTAGGATCTGCGAGTAGGTCTTTCTCTAAGGCTAAGTCTTCTTCTTCATTCATGCCGCGCTTGCGAGTACCAGCAATCGGCCGAACAGTAACTTCACCCTCTTCTACGCGCGCAAGTATTTCAGGTGATGAGCCGACAATATGAAACTCGCCCAAGTTCAAAAAGTACATATAGGGAGAAGGATTCAAACAGCGTAAGGAGCGATACAGATTCAAAGGCTCAGCAGTAAACGGAATCGACATGCGCTGTGAAATCACCGTTTGCATCACGTCACCAGAGAGTACGTATTCCTTAATGGTATCGACAGCGTCTTTAAACTTGTCTTCAGAAAATCCAGATATAAAGTCGCTTTCTTTTATGTCAGTTTGTGTGGCTTCTTGAGCCGGCTCCGCGCAGGTATTATTCCGTAAACGATGAACCAATAAATCCAGTACCGACTGAGCTATTTGATAAGCATCTTCAGTGGCAGGGTCTGCATGATGAATAAGTATCAACTTGCCACTTAGGTTATCGAATACAACCAGCTGGTCAGACACCATAAGCAAGATATCAGGTGTACCCAAAGGATCTTCAGGACAGCTGTCAGCAAGCTTTGGTTCAATGTATCGAACGGTGTCATAACCAAAGTAGCCAACCAAACCGCCATTGAAGCGTGGTAAGCCTTCTATTTCGGGCACCTTGAAACGCGTTTGGAATTCCTCAACAAAAGCTAAAGGGTCACTGCACTCGTGTCGCTCGATGATTTCGCCATCTTGCTCGAGTGTGGCTGTGGAGCCAGAAATTCTAAGTACTTGCGTACAAGGCAAACCGATGATGGAGTATCGGCCCCATTTCTCGCCACCATGAACAGACTCTAGTAAATAAGAATAGGTGCCGTTAGCGAGTTTAAGATAAGTACTTAAGGGCGTATCGAGGTCAGCCAAGACTTCACGCGTGACAGGAATGCGATTGTAGCCTTGAGCCGCTAGTTGTGAAAAATGCTCAGGTGTCATAGGGTGTTCCTAACTAAATTCATAATCTATTAATTAAAACGAAGCGGTATACAGCGCAGGAGCTGCAAATATTGAACGAGCGCGTGCTCAATTAGCTAGCTTCGCCAGCGGCAGGGAAGCAGCGCACGAAGGGCTGCGAAATTATGAACGGATGTAGACACTGAACAGTCTCTCTACTCTAATCAATTAATAGGTATAAAACGGCCTACAGATTACCTCAGGCCTGTGAGTGAATCAATAGCTCAGGGTGCATGCTAGCTCGCTATTTGAGACTCTCATAGCTTTAAATATAGCAATTTTAGCCAAGGCAGCTGCTTAAGCTAAAAAAGACTACATTTTTTTGCTAAGACAGGTATATTAATTGAGGGCTAGGAATACTTAGCTCAATGCGAACAGGATGTTTGCAGAATCTATTTCTATACTTTTTAAAAGGACTTAAAAATGAAGAACTTTCTTAAGCGCCCAACGATGGCGCTATCTGTGTTATTGGCTTCCTCATCACTTCAAGCTTTACCTGTTTATATCAATGAGTTTCACTATGATAATCAGGGGGCTGATCAAAATGAGTTTGTTGAAATAGCAGGCTTAAGTGGTACAGACTTACTTGGTTGGCAACTCGAGTTTTATAATGGCAATAATGGCCGACGTTATATGTCATGGGACTTATCTGGTAGTTTTTCCGATCAGCAGGCAGGCTATGGTGTGTTAGCCTTTACCGGCTCTGGTGGTCTGCAAAATGGTGGCAATGATGGTATTGCCTTGGTAAATAATCTGGGCGACTTAGTACAGTTTATTAGCTACGAAGGCTCCCTTGTCGCAACAAATGGTTCAGCTTTGGGCGCCACAAGTATCGATGTTGGCGTTGTAGAGTCACCGTCTACGGCTTTGGGTAGCTCAATACAGTTAAGTGGCACAGGAGAAAGCTCTGAAGCGTTTGCTTGGGTCTTGGGGCAAGCTTCCCAAGGGGCTTTTAATACCGATCAACTTTATCAGGCGCCTATTGTTTCTGGTCCTGTCGTACCAGATATTCCGACATTCACTGAGCCGGGTTCAAACCCTGATGTGGTATCGGTACCAGAACCTGCCAGCTTAAGCCTGCTGGGCTTGGGGTTACTCTTACTTGGTCAAATACGCCGGGGCGCTAAAATGCGAAGTTAGGGGAAGTAGGCGCTCGGTTTTGCAACAAGCTGAGCGCCTTGGATGACGTTTGGGCTAGGAAATGCCAGCTAACTTGGCTCTCATTGCTGCGATGGTTGCCTGATAGTCATCGGTATTGAATATGGCTGAGCCGGCAACAAAAGTGTCGGCACCAGCTTGTGCTATCTCGGCTATATTGTTGATATTGACGCCACCGTCAATTTCCAATCGGATATCTTTACCTGAATCATTAATCAACTTGCGTGCTTGTCGAAGTTTATCGAGTGTACCAGGAATAAACTTTTGGCCGCCAAATCCGGGGTTAACGGACATGAGCAAAACCATATCGAGCTGGTCAAGGGTATGGTCAAGGTAGTGTAAGGGGGTAGCCGGGTTAAAAACTAAGCCCGCCTTGCAGCCACCATCTTTGATGAGTTGTAATGAGCGATCAATATGCTCAGAAGCCTCTGGATGAAAGGTGATATAGGTCGCACCAGCATCGATAAAGCTTTTGATCATATCATCGACTGGCTTCACCATTAGGTGAGCATCAATTGGAGCTGTCACGCCGTGCTTTCGAAGCGCCTCACAAACCATTGGGCCAATTGTCAGGTTAGGGACATAATGATTATCCATCACATCGAAGTGAACGATATCAGCACCGGCTTCGAGAACATTCTCGACTTCTTCACCTAGGCGTGCAAAGTCGGCAGAAAGAATAGAGGGGGCGATCAAAAATTGGCTCATGGTTTCCTCGGAATTAATAATTTGCGCTATTCTAACGTAGAAGCGCTGGTGCGAATAGTTTAGTTGCCGATAAGTAAAGTGTTAAGCCTATTGATGATAGGTTTGTGCCTCCGAGTGTCACTAAGATGAGTTTTTATATGAAATGGTTTTGCCTTGCTCTTGTTACTCTTATATTCAGTTCTAGCATGGTGCTGGCGGAAGATGCACCTGACGCCTCTGAAGGCAAAGAAGAAAGTGAAACCAAGAGTGAGGCGCTTAGAGTTGGACATATAGATCTAGATAAGGTGACTCAGCAAGCCCTGATATCGGAATTGAGGCAAAAAGAAGTAGTTTGGCTGGATGTTGAGTACCCCATACCTGAAGGTGGTTCTTCTGCTGGAAGTGTTCAGGTTCTGGCTTTACAAAGACCTTCTCAAAAGCCGCAACAACATGGTGCTGTTTTATTGGTTCCTGGTATCGGCCAGCATGCGGACTGGCCTCAAGTAATAAGGCCTGTACGCAGTGGGCTTCCAGAGGCGGGTTGGTATACCTTGGCGCTCTCATTACCAGGCGCTTCCATAGACAAAGTCCCAGAGCGAGCTTTACCAGTAAAGAAATTTGATGAGCTTGAACTAAGCCCTGCTTTGGCAGAAGCATTAAACAACAAGACAGCCAAAAACGAGGATAGTGGAAAAGATAAGTCAGATGGTGAGGCGGAAAAAAGTGAGCAAGCGGCAGACAAAGACGATGCAGTTACCGAAGACAGTTCTGATCCAGATAAACCTGTTGATATAGACCTTGCCGATAAAGAAAAGCAGCTAAAAGCAATTCCCTACCAAGACAAAGCGCTTGCGCACGTGAACGCTGGTATTTCGTACTTACAGCAGCAAGGCTATCAGAATATTGTTTTGTTAGCCTATCGCGCTTCAGCCAACATTGCCTTTGAGTATCTCAAGCAAAAGCAGGGGACATTTAGTAATAAAGGCTTTGCTCTGGTACTGGTTGACCCTGAGTTTGATGAACCTTTACAAGTCGATCTGGCAGAGCATTTAGGGCAAAACTTCCAGCCACCCGTCTTGGAGATGGTTAATTCGGTGGAAGATGAAAGTTCTGTCAAAGCGCGCTTGGCATCGGCAAACGTGGCTGGCGCAATTAACTATATGCAAGTGGACTATGCGTTTAATTTATCTGAAGGGCCACAGAAAAATTTGGTTCGACGAATTCGTTATTGGCTTGAGAAATATGCACCGGGTATGATTGTAGGTAATCGTTCCCGTTAAGTCGGCGAAGTAGCTGGACGGTAAGTTCATAGACGCTACAGATTACAATGCAGGGCATGACATAGCCAAACATGCGTTTAGGTGATCACTTTCCTTCATAGGCATCAGGCGAGTTTCCAGCCATGTCCTGCCTATCGAGCACGCCGACATCCAAGACAGGAGACGCATCAATATGCTGTGCATCCATCATTTGGGCAACGCGTTGCAGACTTGAAATAATCATCGTTTGCTCCCACTCCTGAAGGTCATTAAATTGTTTGGCAAATTGGTCCTGGAGAGGGGTGGGGGCATCCTTTAAAACTTCTAAGCCCGCATCGGTTAAGTAGGCGTGGACCTTACGCTTATCTTCCTTGGACCTTTCTCGATAGACAAATTCGCGCTTTTCCAAGCGGTCAAGAATGGTTGTGACGGTAGCTTGGCTCAAGCTCATGTCATGTGCCAGTTCACCAATGCTCACTTCGCCCTTATTTCTTATCGTTTGCAGCAAGAGAATCTGTGGTGCTGTTAGCCCGGTTGTTTTGGCTAAATGTTTGGAGTGGAGGTCTGTCGCCCGAATAACGCGACGAAGGGAAACCAAAACTTCTTCGATATGATCCAATGGACAGTCCTCATAAACTTGGTATTAAGTAGCAGAGGTCTCTCAAAGCCCCTCTAATAAGATAACTAGATTATCCCTATGCAAGACTGTTCCTACAACATTTTTTGAGGAATCTGCTTCGATATTGATTTTGCTTGGCTCAACTAGAAAGATTTCGCCCACGTGCTCGACGGCTATTCCAGCGGCGCCACGGCTTGAGTCTAGAATGAGAATTCTTTGATGGGCTTCTGCAGTGCTTACCTGTATATGTTTCTCAGCAGAAAGTACCGGAACGATTTCACCGCGAACATTTAAGATGCCTGCTATTTCGGGGTTTGACCCAGGAACAGGGGTTGGTTCTCGATAGGTAATTATCTCTCTGACCAGCTTAACCTCATATGCATACGTTTCTTCAGCAAGAGAGAAGCTTACATATTGTATGGCTGAATCAGCTGGCATATTCCTTCCAAATTCTTTCGCAGGTTTTAGTATTATTATATTTAGTGTACTATATTTAGATCTCAAAATACTTTTTGCATTAAATCGCTCATATTAGTGAAAATATAAGGCTTTAAGGCGCATAAAATTGTAACAGCTAGTAAAAAGTAGCATAAATACAGGCAAGTTATACATAGATGTCTAAAAATAAATGTTTAGACATCTAAAATAATAAATTATGAATCAAACCACACTTAGAAGACCGCTAGATACTGATGGCCGATCAGTATTTGCGCTCATAGACCGATGCCCACCTCTGGACACTAACTCAGCGTACTGCAACTTGCTGCAGTGCAGTCATTTCGCTAGCACCTCAGTGATAGCGATAGACGATGACAAGACACTTGGCTTTATATCCGGCTATGTCATTCCCGACCGGCAAGACACTTTATTTATTTGGCAGGTCGCCGTTGATGAGCGTGCTCGCGGTCAAGGTCTTGCTAAGCGAATGCTCAAAGATATTGTGACGCGGCAAGAATGCGCTCAGGTCACTCACTTGGAAACGACCATTACAGCTGACAATAAAGCCTCATGGACTTTATTTGAAAGCTTCGCAAAGGATTTTTCTGCTCCCTTAGCCAAATCTGAAATGTTTAGCAAAGATACGCATTTTGCTGGCTTGCATGACACGGAATTTCTGGTCCGAATCGGTCCATTTAGTTCCTAACCTCGCACACTAAATAAGACTCGCACCAAACATCCTATGGAGGATGCTAATGAAAATATTTGATGAAATTGAATCTGAAGTTCAGAGCTATGCTCGTTCTTTCCCTCGTGTTTTTAATCGCGCTAAGATGGAACACCTCTACGATGAGGAGGAAAATGAGTATCTAGACTTTCTGGCGGGTGCGGGAACAATTAACTACGGGCATAACAATCCGCTATTTAAGCCTCTCTTAATGGACTACATTGAGAATGATGGTATTACGCATGGCCTGGATATGCATACCAAGGCGAAAGGTGAATTTCTAGAGGCTTTTAATGAGAAGATTCTAAAGCCTCGGGATCTCGATTATGTTATGCAGTTTACTGGTCCGACTGGTACCAACGCAGTTGAAGCGGCTTTAAAGCTAGCGCGTAATATTAAAGGCCGTCAGAACATTATTTCTTTCACCAATGGTTTTCATGGCGTTAGCCTTGGCTCTCTGGCTGCGACGGGTAACTCTCATCATCGTGGCGCGGCGGGTGTCAGCTTAGGCGGCGTAAGCCGCGTGCCTTATGACGGCTACTTAGGTGACGAGATTGATACCACAGCTTATCTTGATAAAGTGCTTTCAGATTCCAGCAGTGGCATCGACAAGCCCGCTGCAGTGATTGTTGAAACTGTGCAAGGTGAAGGCGGTATCAATGCGGCTAGTTTTGAATGGTTGCGTAACTTAGAAAAAGTCTGCCGAAAGCATGATGTACTGCTTATCATCGATGATATACAGGCGGGTTGCGGTCGTACTGGCACCTTCTTTAGCTTTGAAGAAGCAGGCATTAAGCCCGATATGGTGACCTTATCGAAATCACTTGGCGGATACGGCTTACCTTTTGCTGTTGTTTGATTTAAGCCAGAGCTGGACCAATGGAAACCAGGAGAGCATAACGGTACGTTTAGAGGCAACAATTTTGCATTTGTAACCGCGAAAGCCGCCATTGATCATTACTGGTCTGACGACAAGTTCTCTAATGAGATTAAGCAAAAAGGCGAATATATTAAATCGCGCCTGGAAAAGATTGTCGACTTGTATGGCGACGGAAATTTCACGACCTGTGGACGCGGCATGTTTCAAGGGATTAACTGTGTAAACGGTGAGATCGCTGGCAACATTACACGCAATGCTTTTCAGCAGGGGCTTATCATTGAGACAAGCGGTGCTGATGATCAGGTGGTTAAATTTTTATGTCCTCTCGTAATCAGTCAAGACTCTCTCAAAAAGGGTATTGATATTGTTGAGCAAGCGATCAAAGAGGTTTGTGCTAAAGAAGACCAAATCCCTGAAGATAGCGACTATTTTGATGATGCGAAGATGGCAGGCTAATCGTCAGTATTTAATGGCTTAGTCATCATGCTATTTTAGGCGTCACGTTATTTAACTGGATAAAGAGAAACAAGGTAAAAAAATGATCGTAAGAAAACTGAGTGAAGCGGAAAATTCATCAAGACGCATTGTCTCTCCTGATGGCAATTGGGAAAGTACGCGTATGCTATTAAAAGATGACCAGATGGGGTTTTCGTTTCACATCACGACTATCTATGAAGGCGCAGATTTTCAGATGCACTATCAAAATCATTTGGAGTCGGTTTACTGCATGTCAGGTGAGGGTGAGATAGAGAATTTGGAAGATGGAAAAGTGCACCCGATCTCTGCAGGCACGATCTATGTTCTGGATAAGCATGACAAGCATATCCTAAGAGCATTTAAAGAAATGAAGATGGCATGCGTCTTCAACCCTCCGCTTAATGGCAAGGAAGTACACAACAAGGAAGGTGCCTACGAATTAGAAGCGGATACTATTGAATAATATATATTGAGTACCTAGTTCTATCCCAATTGATAACAATAAATGAAAGGGCTTTGCTGATGAGCGTACCTAACCCTAACGATAAATATGGCATTCACAGTACTGACTACAGCGTTGGGCAGCACAATGTTCAACGCTGGGGTTTTGATATTCATAACCCGGTATTTGCTGTGAGTTCCGGGCTGATATTGTTATTTTTAGTAGCCACACTGCTAACTGATTCAGCGACCGCAAAAGCTGCATTAGATGGTCTTAAATGGGATATTATTGGTGCTTTCGATGGTTTGTTTATTTGGGCAGGCAATATTTTTGTGTTGTTCTGCCTGGCGCTTATTGTTTCTCCTTTCGGCAAGGTTCGCTTAGGAGGCAATGAGGCAAAAGCAGAGCATTCTACGCTAACATGGCTAGCGATGTTGTTTGCTGCAGGCATGGGCATCGGGCTGATGTTCTGGGGAGTAGCCGAACCTGTTTCCTATTATACCGGCTGGTACAAAACGCCTCTCAATGTGGCAGCAAACACGCCCGAAGCGGCGAGTATGGCCATGGGCGCGACGATGTATCACTGGGGAATTCACCCCTGGGCGATCTATGGCGTCGTTGCGCTTTCCTTAGCTTTTTTTACCTACAACAAAGGGCTTCCACTCTCTATTCGATCCGTTTTTTACCCGCTGCTAGGAGAGCGTACGTGGGGATGGCCTGGCCACATTATCGATATTCTTGCAGTACTTGCGACACTCTTTGGTCTAGCCACATCTTTAGGGCTAGGGGCGCAGCAAGCGGCGAGCGGTATTAATCACGTGTTTGGCACTGATGGCGGTATCGGCTTACAGATTTTAGTTATCGTGGGTGTGACTGCCTTAGCTATCATCTCGGTCGTTAGAGGCTTGGAAGGTGGTGTGAAGTTACTAAGTAACGTGAATATGGTGATCGCCTTTGTATTATTGATTTTTGTTGCAATGGTAGGCTTAGCTGTAGCGCTGGGGAATGTTCCCACTACGATTGGTGCGTACCTTGAGAATATAATACCGCTTAGTAATCCGCACAATCGAGATGACGAAGCCTGGTTTCAAGGTTGGACGGTGTTCTATTGGGCCTGGTGGATATCATGGTCGCCTTTTGTCGGAATGTATATTGCGCGTATATCTAAAGGCAGAACTATCCGCGAATTCCTCTGTGCCGTGCTACTCGTGCCAACCGCAGTGACTGTAATATGGATGTCGGTCTATGGTGGTATTGCCATCGATCAAGTTGTGAACGGTGTCGGTGAGCTTGGAGCAAATGGTCTAACGGATGTCCCGCTTGCCATGTTTCAGATGTTCGATGAGCTGCCCATGAGTCAGCTTCTATCGATGATCGCTATTCTCCTTGTATTGGTATTCTTTATTACTTCTTCCGATTCAGGGTCTTTGGTCATTGATAGCATTACAGCAGGTGGCAAAATTGATGCGCCCGTACCCCAACGTATCTACTGGGCAACTATTGAAGGCGCAATCGCGGCTGCCTTGTTATGGATAGGAGGGACCGAAGCAATACAAGCGCTGCAAGCAGGTGCTATCTCTTCAGGGTTGCCATTTACCTTTGTGTTGCTTGCGATGTGCGTTAGTTTGTTGATGGGGCTCAGAACTGAGCCTAAGTATTACTCATAACACGATCACGTTTGCTTTGTTAAGGTTAGATTAAATACTTAATGAAGCAGACGTCCGCTTTTAGGGTAATAGTTTAGGCTAAGGATTGTTATCGTTTGTTTGTGCTTCTTCAGAGGGAGTCTGGGGTTTGTCTTTATTGTCGTCACTTAAATCTTGCAGAAGCTTGGCATAATCACTGGCAGTCTTACCGGTAATCACTTCAAGGCGACGAATTTTCTTGTCGAACTCATCTTTAACTTTTTTTAACTCGTTATGCAATTCAACAATGTCGTGTTCATTGTTATCGATATCGGACTTATACTTTTCGAGCTTTTTCAAGGTCGTCTCGAAAACCTTCAAGCCCTGTCGTTGGCGATTGGCTGCTTGTGCTTCTTCCTCAATAATGCCATTTTTACTGGCATCAATCTTAGTACGTTTTACCAGAATAAGCCCTTTGATATCTTGAACTCGGCGAGACAGGACTCGCACGGCATCATTTGGATGACTGTAAAGTTGTTTAAGTTCGCCGTCGATGAGGGCTTGTTTTTCAGCTTCAATTTTCTGTAGGCGCTCTTGTTCTAGGGCGGCGTCTCGGGCAGCAATTTGCTCGGCTGTTAGTTCTGGCGCGACAACTTGGATAACTCTGCCCTGTCTATTCAAAATATCGTAGCCTTTTTTGACATATTCAGGAGGAATAGTCTGATTGAGCACATAGGTTCCCTGATTGTCTTTATACCGGTATAGTTGCGCCGCAGATGCATGCGTAGCCACCAAAGAAAGACTGCATAGCAGTAGCAGGGCAACCACGGCTAGCCGCTTGCCAGTATGCTTGAAGATATAAGGTCGTTGTGAAGTATGAATCATTCTAATATCTAAATATTTTTCGGATATCCAAAGTATATCTGATTTTTTTATGCTTTTGTGTTGCAAGAAATTTAATTTATTGAGTGTTTGTTCAGCAATATGCAAAGAGTGGCATTTTCTCTGTTGAGCACTGATAAAAGAGTTTTTATATGGAATTTCTAATTGAACAAGTTGTGCTGTTTTGCGTATCGATTATTGCAAACGGCTTGAGTGCGATGGCTGGTGGAGGCGCTGGCTTGTTACAGTTTCCTGCTTTGCTCTTTCTTGGTTTGGGTTTTACTGTCGCCTTGGCTACGCATAAAGTCGCCAGCGTTGCTTTAGGCGTTGGGGCGACTTTACGCCATATTAGAGAGAAACAGTTGAGCTTGGCTTTTGCTAGTCATATTCTGCTTTTCGGGTTGCCAGGCGTGATACTCGGTGCCTTATTGATTCTCTCTGTTCCCGATGAACTAGCCAAGCAAGCTTTAGGGGTCTTAACGATAGCTTTGGGTTTGTACTCTGTATTTAAACCGGAGCTGGGGATGACGACGACGACCAAGGTATTTAAGCGTATTCATTGGCTGATTGGCGGCTTGGTACTGTTTTTAATCGGTGTTTTGAACGGCTCGATTACCTCAGGAACAGGCCTGTTCGTTACCTTGTGGCTGGTGCTTTGGTATGGCTTGGAGTACCAGCGAGCGGTTGCCTATACCTTGATTTTGGTGGGATTGTTTTGGAATGGTGTGGGGGCGCTTACGCTGGCCTTACAGACCGAGGTTAAGTGGTCGTGGGTACTTCCTTTGGTTTTGGGGGCTTTAGCTGGAGGCTACCTTGGAGCGCATCTATCGATCGCCAAAGGAAATAAAATTGTTAAGCGCTGTTTTGAAGTAGTGACCATTTTGGTTGGGGTGTCTTTGCTGGTTTAGAGACAGATACTCATCTGCCAGCAAACAAACTTGTCTAGGTCGCAGGCCGCTCCGTGACCTCTGTGGTGAGTGCTTATCTGGGTTTCGTTCTTTAAGAGATCAAACACTTGAACCACAGAGAACACCGAGCGCTTCGCTGCACAGAGAAGACATGGAGAAAAACATTTTTAGTTTTTATCTCTTCTCTGTGTAGGCCGAAGGCCTCTCTGTACCCTCTGTGGTTAATGGTTTTTTGGGTTTAGTTCTTTAAGAGATCAAACACTTGAACCACCGAGAACTTCGCTGCACAGAGGTTATGATCAATCAAGCAATCCCAAACTGTGATCTATATGCAGAAACGGCATCCGCGTACTGCGATAAACTTGCATCATCCTGAATGTAGTCTAATACTTGAGTTAAGTTGACGATACTGGCGACTGGGATATTAAAGTCTCTTTCGACCTCTTGAATGGCAGACAACTCGCCCTGACCCTTTTCCTGGCGGTCAAGTGCAATCAGAACACCTGCTGGCTCCGCACCTGCGGCCTCAATGATTTTGATCACTTCGCGAATTGCCGTACCTGCCGTAATCACATCGTCGATAATCATTATCTTGCCTTTAAGTGGTGCGCCAACGAGCGTGCCACCTTCACCGTGAGCTTTTGCTTCTTTACGGTTGAATGCAAAGGGCGTGTTAATGTTATGCAATGAAGAAAGACAGACTGCTGTAGCAGAGCCTAAAGGAATGCCTTTATAGGCAGGACCAAATAGAACATCGAAGGGAATATCCGAGTCAACCAGTGTTTGGGCATAAAATGACCCAAGCTTGGCAAGTGATAAACCATCGTCGAAAAGACCCGCATTAAAAAAATAAGGGCTAACACGGCCAGACTTAAGGGTGAATTCGCCGAACTTCAAAACGTTCTTTTGGATAGCAAATTCAATGAATTCGCGCTGGTGGGGCTTCATATTTGTATTTTCTCGCATTAATTGCGCCTAAATTGAAAGATATTACAGTGTTTTTCTTTTCAAAAAATGTGAATTAAGTATCATACCACGCAAATTAATTATGAGGCAGTTATGCGAGTAGTATCAATTAACGTAAATGGATTGAAGAGAGCTGCAGAAAATGGTTTTTTTGATTGGATGCGTGAGATCGATGCCGATGTGGTATGTGTCCAGGATCTGCAAGGCAAAGTTTATGATTTCGATGACGAAATCTTCCACCCCGAAGGTTATCAGGCTTATTTTATAGATGCTGAAAACCCTGAAGATGGCGGCGTGGGTATTTATACTCGCCACTTCCCCAAGGCAATTATGTATGGCTTTGCTTATGAGCCAGCAGATCGTGAAGGGCGCTTTATTCAGGCTGACTTTGAAAATGTTAGTGTTGCTTCAATGCTTGTACCCAATGCATTAGGCAAACCTGAGAACCAGGAAGCAAAGGATAAATTCCAGGACGCGTTTCAAAGCCATCTGGAAAAAACTCTCCGTAAGCGTCGTCAGTTCATTTTTGCGGGCAGTTTCAATTCCGCGCATTTGGTGACAGATGCGAGCAAAAAATACCATGAGATGGACGTGAGTGGCTTTAAAGCGCATGAGCGAGACTGGTTCGATACGGTTTTCGATGACTTTGGTTATGTTGATGCGTTCCGCCATGTGAATGTTGAAAGAAATCAATATACCTGGTGGCCAGAGTGGGCCAAGGGTTGGCGAAAGAATGCAGGCTGGCGAACAGATTATCAGATCACGACCCAGATGATGCGTAATGTTATCGAAGATGGTTTTATTGATATGGACACGCGCTTCTCGGATCACGCACCTGTTATTATCGACTACGACGTGATTATGTAGTTTCGGTGATTAGAAATAAAAAAGGGATGGTTGCTACCATCCCTTTTTTTATTCTAGGCTTTCTTTACGAGTTTCGCGCTGCTTCCTGCAACTCAAATATCTCGTTAATGCCTTTCTTCGCTAGTGCTAACATGGCATTAAATTCGGACTCTTCAAACGCTTCACCTTCAGCAGTGCCCTGAATTTCGATAAAGCCGCCTTTGTCAGTCATGATCACGTTCATATCAGTTTCTGCTTCTGAGTCTTCCGGGTAGTCCAAGTCGAGAACGGGTGTACCTTTGTAGATGCCTACAGAAATCGCCGCAATCTTTTGCTTTAGCGGGATTTCTTTCAGTTTTCCTGCATCTACCAAGCCTTGAAGAGCGTCCATGAGTGCCACGCAGCCCCCAGAGATAGACGCTGTACGAGTACCTCCATCTGCCTGGATAACATCGCAATCGATTTGAATGGTGCGTTCGCCGAGTGCTTTCATATCAACAGCGGCGCGTAATGAGCGACCGATTAGACGCTGAATTTCGACGGTACGACCTGTTTGTTTACCCTTTGCTGCTTCACGGATCATACGTGAACCGGTAGAGCGAGGCAGCATGCCATATTCAGCGGTTAACCAACCTTGTCCTTCACCTTTTAGGAAGCGGGGTACCTTTTCGTCTATTGAGGCAGTACAGATAACTTTGGTGTCGCCAAACTCAACCAGGACAGAGCCTTCAGCATGTTTTGTGTAGTTTCGGGTGATTTTAATCTCGCGTGCTTGATCTGGTTGGCGTTCGCTTGGTCTCATAAAGTTCTTCCTATTGGGGAATTAAATAAAGGGGTACCGGGAAAATTTGCCGGCAAGTTTATCACTTTAAAGGTGGGTTTCTAAGTGCCTAGCGAGTAGAATTCGTAAATCAATTTGAACATACGTAACTGAGCTAAGTGGGGAAGTACCAATGCTGAAAAGCATGACAGGATTTGCACGTTTAGAACTTGAAAGTGAACAAGGTGTATTAACGTGGGAGCTAAGAACGGTCAATCATCGTTATCTCGAGCCTCACTTAAAAATACCGGATATGTTTCGTGAAGCGGAACCTAAACTCAGATCCTTGATGCGTAAGTACTTATCTCGGGGCAAGCTAGACTGTTCCTTAAAGTGGCAGCCCAGTAACCGTAAAGCTGATGGCTTGAAGGTGAATGCTGAAGTGCTCGCTCAGTTAAGTGAAGCCTGCCGTTCGGTAAATGAGTTATTTGATGACGTCGCACCGGTTGATGCGATCTCGGTGCTTCAATGGCCTGGCGTGATTGATAATGAGTCAGGTGACCGCCAGCAACTGTTGGCACAAGCCAATGAGTCCTTTGAGGCCTGCTTAAAAATATTATTGGAAAACCGTCAACGTGAAGGCACTCAGCTAGAGCCTCTGTTTGAAGAGCGTTTAGTCGCTATTGAAAATATCGTTAAAGAAGTGCGCGCCTGGTTGCCAGATATTCTTAAAAAGCAAAGCGAATTAGTGAAGAAGCGCTTCGAAGAAGCTTCTGTACAAATGGACAATGAACGCCTTGAACAAGAGATGGTTTTGCTAGCGCAGAAAACTGATGTGGCTGAAGAGCTTGATCGTTTAGATGCTCATGTAGTTGAAGTACGAAGTGTACTGAAGAAAAAGGAGCCGGTGGGGCGACGTCTTGATTTCCTTATGCAGGAGTTAAACCGAGAAGCCAATACCTTGTCATCTAAGTCTATCGTAACAGACACCACAAAAGCGGCGGTAGAGTTGAAAGTTTTGATCGAGCAGATGCGCGAGCAAGTACAGAATGTAGAGTAGAGCGCTACTTGCAAAAACAGAGAGTGCCAAGGCAAAGCCTAGGGCACTCTTTTGAACTAACTACTTGGAAGACTCAACAAGCTGCTCAGCTTGCTTAATCGGCATATGACGCACATCTTTACCTTTTACGATGTAGATCACGTGCTCAGCCAGATTACACGCATGGTCACCGATACGTTCCAAGGCACGTAGTACCCACATAACGCTGTGAATCTGGGAGATACTGCGAGGGTCTTCCATCATGAAGGTCATCAGTGAGCGAACCGCTGACTTGTACTCGGCATCGACAGCATGGTCTTCTTTCATAATATCCAGTGCCATATCGATATCGAAACGTGCAAAGGCATCGAGTGCACCATTGACCATTTGACCAACATGATCGCTGATGTGGCGAATTTCGACGTAGCCGCGAGGTGCTTTGCCCTCTTCAGTCAGGCGGATTGCCATTTTGGCAATCTTACTGGCTTCATCACCAATGCGTTCGATATCTGCAACCATTTTGATGATAGAAATGACTAAGCGAAGGTCACTCGCTGCCGGCTGACGTCGTGCAATCAACTGGGTACAGTCTTCGTCGATCAGTAACTCCATTGCGTCAACTTCTTGGTCTTTGTTACGGACCGTATCGGCGAGTTCGCTATTGTTGGTGATAAGAGCTTCTACTGCATCAGATACTTGACGCTGTACGATACCGCCCATATTTAGCAACTGGTTACGCAACTCAGATAAATCCTGATTGAATTGCTGGGAAATGTGCTGAGTGTGGCCGTCGTTTGTTGTAATACTCATATTTGCCTCTTTTATCCGTTAATGCAGCATAGTGTCATGTAGCGAGTTGATATAGTCCTAAACCTAACCGTAACGACCGGTTATATAGTCTTCAGTCTGCTTGTTACGTGGGTTGGTAAACAGCTCATCAGTGTTGCCAAATTCGATCAAGTCGCCCATATACATAAACGCCGTGTAGTCAGATACACGAGCAGCCTGCTGCATATTGTGGGTTACGATAACGATAGTATAGTCATCTTTTAGCTGGTGAATCAGTTCTTCAATTTTCAGCGTAGACAATGGGTCCAAGGCTGAAGCGGGTTCATCAAGCAGTAATACATCTGGTTTAACAGCAACGGTTCGTGCGATCACCAAACGTTGTTGCTGACCACCGGATAGACCCAATGCGCTATCATCAAGACGATCTTTAACTTCATCCCAAAGTGCTGCAGAACGTAGAGACCATTCTACTGTTTCATCTAGAATACGCTTTTTGTTGATTCCTTGAATACGCAGGCCATAAGCGACGTTTTCATAGATGCTCTTTGGGAAAGGGTTTGGCTTCTGGAATACCATACCAATGCGGCGACGAAGTTCAGCCACTTCGACTTTACGTTGGTAGATATCTTTACCTTCGTGCATGATTTTACCGGTGATGCTACAGCCATCAACCAAATCGTTCATGCGATTGAAGCAACGCAATAATGTCGATTTACCACAACCCGATGGGCCGATAAAAGCCGTTACTCGGTTCTGTGGGATCTGCATATTTACGCCGTGAAGGGCCTCTTTTTCACCGTAGCATAAGCGTAAATCGTCAACGGTTAGTGCAATTTTTTCGTCTTCCAGCTTTAGAGCTGCAGACTTACGCTGTAGTGAACTGATATCGATAGCGTGCGTCTTAGTTTCGGTTTGTGCGCCTGCTTGTGTCGTCGAATCATTTGTATCATTTTGCATAGTCATATCTCTTTCTGGTGTCTATCCAGTTAACTCAATAATTATTAAAACTCAAACCATTTCAGGCGCTAGTTAAACTTCTAATGCTTTGTACTTCTCACGTAGCTTGTTACGAATCGCGACTGCGCTTAGGTTTAGCATTGCAATAACGATAACCAATAATAGCGAGGTTGCGTAAACAAGTGGTCGTGCCGCTTCGACGTTAGGGCTCTGGAAGCCAACATCGTAGATATGGAAGCCTAAGTGCATAAACTTCTGGTCCAAATGCAGATAAGGGTAGTTGCCATCTAGCGGTAATGAAGGCGCTAGCTTAACCACACCTACCAGCATCAATGGCGCAACTTCACCCGCTGCACGAGCAATCGCAAGAATAACACCGGTCATCATTGCAGGGCTTGCCATAGGTAGTACGACACGCCAGAGTGTTTCAGCTTTGGTTGCGCCCAAGGCCAGGCTACCTTCACGAATGGATCTTGGAATACGTGATAAGCCTTCTTCAGTCGCTACAATAACCACTGGCAATGTCAGGATCGCTAGCGTGACTGAAGCCCATAACAAACCACCGGTACCTAGCGTCGGCGCGGGTAATGCCTCAGGGAAGAAGGCCTGATCAATACCTGAGCCCAGGAAGTAAATAAAGAAGCCCAGGCCAAATACACCGTATACGATAGAGGGAACACCGGCGAGGTTGTTAACCGCGATTCGGATAATTCGGGTAATTGCACCCTGGTGTGCATATTCACGCAAGTAAACAGCGGCGATAACGCCTAGTGGTGTCACCATGATAGACATGACGATTACCATCAAAACCGTACCGTAAATAGCGGGGAAGATACCGCCTTCTGTGTTGGCTTCACGCGGGTCATCGCTAACAAACTCAACTAGCTTCTCAATATAGAAGGAGATCTTCTCAGCCAGCGACATTTTGTTAGGCTGGAATGCGCGAACAACGTGGGCTATCTCGATTTCTCGCTCTTGGCCATCCGCTGTTGTTGCGACGAGACTGTCACGATTGATTTGCGTGTATAAATCACTCAGGCGTGATTGCAGCCCTTTGTATTGATTATCGAGCGCTGCGCGTTCTTCTTTA
>NZ_LWGG01000854.1:0-873 GCF_001635365.1 Oleiphilus sp. HI0128
TATATGGTGGAAGTCCAGACGCGATCAAAACCACCCTCCTGTATGGTCGAAACGGTCAAATGCCTGCCAAAGGTTTAAATCCCGCTATGAGCAAAACTGACATACAAAATATGACTCATTACTTACTTTCGTTTAGTGGACGTAGTGATGATAAAGCAGCTGTTGATGCCGGCGCAGCGATGTACCAGACTGCCTGTGCAGCCTGTCATGGGGCTGAGGCTAAGGGTAATCAAGCCGTCGGCGCACCAAATCTAACAGATGATGTTTGGCTCTACGGCGGCACGGCATCTAAGATCAATCAAACACTCACTTATGGTCGAGCAGGCGTAATGCCAGCACAAAAAGACCTACTTGGTGAAGACAAAGTTCACCTACTTGCAGCTTACGTTTACAGCTTATCTAACAAATAAGACTGTCTGAGACTCGTGGGCCTGGCTGAGTAGCCAGGCCCACTCTCACAGAATATAAGATCTCTTCTCTAGACAGCCTTTGCTCATCACAGACTTTCTAGAAAAGAAACCTTTCCTCCACTAGATATGGAAGCCGTTGCCTATGTCTAAGAAGATCCCAGCCCAAAATATCGAACCCGGTACGCAGAAACTGGAAGTCTACGGCCAAGATTCAAAGCAAGCAGACGTCAGTAAGACCGTCGAGCTCTACGAGTCTCGAAAAAAAATCTACGTCAAAAAAATTGCCGGTCTTTTTCAGCGAATCAGGAAGTTTTCACTCTGGGCCTTGATGGCCATGTACTTTTCAATTTGCTGGATATCAATCAACGGCCAGCAACTGGTTCATTTCGACCTCCCTGCACGTAAATTCCATATCTACGGCATGACATTCTGGCCACAAGAGTTCGTTCTTTTAGCACTGCTT
>NZ_LWGG01000855.1:0-5239 GCF_001635365.1 Oleiphilus sp. HI0128
CCGACCAAAAATGTTAAAGCGAATCATTCAAACCGCCACAACAATGGGCGTGAAGAAAATCTATTTCCTCAATGCCTGGAAGGTAGAAAAGAGCTTTTGGCAAAGCCCCTGGCTAAGTGAAGAAAAAATTCTAGAGAATTGCATCCTTGGCTTAGAACAAGCTCAGGATACCGTGATGCCCGAAATTCATATCAAAAAGCGCTTCAAGCCCTTTGTTGAAGATGAATTACCTGCACTTTCCAAAGGTACACGCCAACTAGTCGCCCACCCTAGAGAAGAACAGGTCTGCCCACATCATCTCGAAGAAGCCTGCACCTTAATCATCGGCCCCGAAGGTGGCTTTACTGAGTATGAAGTAAACAAGCTCAAAGAAGCCGGTTTTGAAGGAGTTCATTTAGGCGAAAGAATTCTACGCGTAGAGACTGCCGTACCCGTATTGATCTCGCGTCTATTTGGGTCAACATTCTAGGGTAATTTTGTCCGCTAGTCGGACGTTCAAGTAGACTTAATTGATAAGGATGAAACAGCCAGATTGATTATCGAGTGAATGATTGAAAGTGAGCATTAGCGTTCTTTATCGGGAGCCAAGTAAACCGCTAACTTTGAGTTAAAAGCGAGCATTATTGAACTGTAGACATAACCCATCAAAAGAGCAGGAAGCGCTCACTTTTGAAAGCCCTAAGATCACTCACTACTGTTCAAAAATGTACTTTTCTTTTAATTGTTTTTAGTCATTCTACGGTCATAATTTTAGTAACACTTCAAATACATGTAATTATGTATTTGAAGTGTTTGTCTACAATGACGTCTTGGTAAATTAACTTAAAAGCGTAATCCAGCATCAAGAAATATACTATTATTACTATCAATAGTTAAGTATTTGGCGTTAATGGAGAGTTCGTTGGTTAGGAAGATTCTGCTCTGTATACCATAACCAGTTTCACCAGCCTTAATAATGTTTGCCCCAATGCTAAACTTTTTATTTAGGTAATAATCAGCAGAAAGGTCATAAGTATTATCATCGTCACCTTTTTCAAATGAAGCCTCAATGTTAACTGCAGTATCATCAGTTAACTTATTAACATACTTTGCATCTAAGTTAAGGTCATAGCCAGGCTCATGCAAATATGAAGTTGTTAGCAACAAATTTTCAATCGGAGAGAAACCCGCTGTAAGCCCCCAGTCTGTATCCGTTATTTTAGTTGAACCAAGCTCAGCTGAAGATCGAAGAATCACTGCACCAACGAAAAACTGAGTATCAGGAATATAATAATCAACTACTAAAGACGTAACGTTTGCATCAATTGGTCCCAGCTCCCCTATTCCATGAACTAACTGAACATTGCTTGCCTCTTCTAAGAAAGCGGATTCTGCTAATGGGTGGTTCTCCGTATTTACAGAGTCAAAATATAAGGTACCCATCATAGCTTTAAGGCTTGAGTCATTGTCTAAATCAGCATAACCAATACCAACTTCTGCTTTAAATGACTCTGAAAATGCTACTGTTGAAGCAAGAGAGAGGGCGATGGCTGAACTGATAAGTTTGATATTCATTTATTATATCCATATTGATTAATTCCATTCATCATCTGATGAAAATGCAGATTACTATTGTATCTAATTTTAATATTTAGTGCAAAAAATGGTACGCTTTTACTAACGAACTCTCGGCTTTCTGTGGCCTGAAGAATGCCCGCTTTAGCTCTCAACCTAAAGCAAACGTTTAAACCCGAAGCCTTAGTTCCACCAGTAAGCAAAAACCTGATAATTTGGCCATTTTAGCAATGGCCTCTAATGGCAAGTTTTGGCACTTCTAAGACCCCTGCGTAGCCATCAACGGCTTACTTAGGCGTACTAAGCTAAGCGATGGACAAGCCCATCGCATGCTTAACCAACTGTTTCTTGATAAAGCCCTGCTTATTTACAAAGTCCAGCCCTGTATTACGCACCCACCGAAGAAGTGGATCGGGTTGAGCAAATAAACGCTTAAAACCTTCCATCGCGCCCATCATCAATAGGTTATCTGCCTGCCGCTGTCGTTGATAACGTTTGAGCAAGGTGAGATTTCCCGGGTCCAGCTCTTGTTGGTCAGCCAGTATCAGCACCTGACTCAATGCAAAAACATCTTTAAAGCCCAAGTTCACACCCTGACCAGCCAAAGGGTGGATGGTATGCGCTGCGTCACCGATCAAAGCAAGCCCCTCAGCGACATACTCTTTTGCATGTCGTTGGCGCAGAGGAATACTATAACGCTCTGACACATCTTCAATAGCACCAAGCATTGATTCACTGGCTTTTGCTAAAGCCTGGCAAAACGCTTCCTTATCCAAAGCCATTAAAGACTTTGCTTGCTCAGGTGTTTGCGACCAAACAATGGAGCAATAGGCGTCGCTCATCGATGGGTCCTGCAAAGGCAAGAGTGCCAAGGGCCCTGTTTCAGAGAAGCTCTGCCAAGCCGTCTTGTTATGTGGTTTCTCGGTTTTGATGGTGGCAACGATTGCGTGGTGTTGATAATCCCATTCACGGGTCGCCATCGACAACCAGGTCCTGATTCTGGAATTCGCGCCATCAGCTGCAACTAATAACTTCGCATGTATCTGACGACCATCATCCAGCAGCAAAGAATAAGGAGCTCCATCTACCTCATTTTGCTTCAGGCTGCTAATACGCCCACCAAAGAAACGTTCAACATTCTCTTGTTGCTTTAAGACCTGATGCAAAGCCGAGACAATATTCTGATTCTCTACGATATAACCCAAAGCATCTTCATATAACTCAGCCGCACTGAAATCTATTTGGGCTGTACCTAGCTGATCCCAAACATGCATGTTTCGATAAGGAAGGATTCGCTCTTCGTGAATATGCTGCCAGGCCCCAACACTCTTAAGTAAATCGCGTGAGGCAAAGGTTAGTGCACTGACTCTTGGCTCAAAGCCATTTACATCCTTAGGCTTAGACGGAGAGTGCTGCAGAGATTCTGCCGACTGCGCGTCAATTAAAGCAATTGAAAAGCCGGTATCACGTAGCGCGGCGGCGAGAGAAGCGCCCACCATCCCCGCACCAACAATCGCAATATCAAATTCTTGAGTACAAGCATCACTCATAAGATTAATTCTCTCTAAACCTAAGTATTAAAATGTGCTTTTCGGTCTGCCAGACCCATTGCTCGCTCTGCAAATATCGTTTTCAAGGGAGCGATGTTGTCGAGACCAACCAGGCCAATATCTCGCGCTAGGTTTAATATATGGGAAGGGTTCGCAAATACTTTGACCAGCTGATCACTTAAAGCAATCGTTTTATTCTGATCATCCATTCTCGACTGACAAAACTTATTCAATGGCGCCAGGGAACGATAATCCAAACCCTGCTTTACTGACTCATCAATATAAGCCAAGAAGGCCGCCACACCACGAATGGCCAAATTAAACCCTTGCCCTGCGACAGGATGTAAACTATGCGCGGCATTACCTAAGAGCAACACACCGGCCCGACATTGCTCTTCAGCTCTGACTAATTTCAACGGATAACTTACCCGTTCACCACAGCGTTCAATCGGACCTAGCCGCTCACTGAAACTCTCTTCCAAAGCTTTACAAAATTCAGCATCGCTCATATCCAAATGTGCCTGTATCTCTTTTTCGTCATGTGTCCAGACCAGTGCACAATCAGACTCCCTCAAGGGCAACATTGCCAATGGGCCTTTCTTAGTGAAGCGCTCAAACGCAACACCTTCATTTGGCAATGCAGTACTGACGTTAGCCACCAAGGCATGCTGAGAATATTTTTCCACTTGATAAGCAATGCCTAATAGCTTCGCAGTGCTCGACTCCGTACCATCTGCAATCACCATCAAGCGAGTGTTTAGCACTTTCTGCTGTTCAGGCTGCTCAATTGAGCTTAAGTGCACTTGATGGAAGTCTTTGCCTTGAGATATATGAGAAACCTTCACACCACTATAAAAAGGTAGTGATCTCTCATACACCTTGCTTAACAAACTCTGGCCCAAGCACTGATTCGGCACCACATAACCTAAGGCTTCCTGTCCATACTCTGCTGCATGCATCCGGGTGGTTCCAAAGCAGCCTTTTTCTGATACATGAACCTGTTCGATGGCACATACCGAAGGCTCAATATCTGTCCAGACATCAAGCTGCTCTAAGATTTCTCGCGTGCCCCAAGACAAGGCTGTCGACCTCGCATCGTAGCTAGGAGTGTACTCAGGTATATCTTTAGAGAAGGCAAAGGCATCAATCATGACGACATCAAGGCCTAGCTTAGATAGCCCCAAAGCAGTGCTTGCCCCGACCATTCCAGCCCCGACAATCAATACATCACAAACACTTTTTTCTTCTAACTGGGAAAATTCTTGAGCCATGTGTACTCCCTAAGACGAGGCCTGCGCCATAATGGCTTCAATATCATGAATCGTTTTCGGGACATCTTTAGATAGCACCTGATGAGACTTCTTGGTAACAGCAACATCATCTTCTATACGAATGCCAATGCCGCGCCACTTTTTCGCCACTTCTTTATTGCCGGGAGCGATATAAATACCCGGTTCAACCGTAATCACCATACCGGGCTCAAGCTCTCTCCATTCACCGTCGATTTTATACTCACCAACATCATGAACATCCAAGCCCAACCAATGGCCTGTTCGATGCATATAAAAAGGCTTATAACGCTCCTCTTCGATAATTTCATCCAGCTCGCCACTGAGCAAGCCCAGATCGAGCAAACCCTGGCAAATTACCTTGACCGCGGCTTCATGAGGATGATTCCAGTGACTCCCGGGCTTCACTGCTTTTATTGCGGCTAATTGAGCATCCAAGACGATTTGATAAATTGCCCTTTGCTCGTCAGAAAATTTTCCGTTTACCGGAAAGGTCCGAGTGATATCTGAGGCATAACAATCCAATTCACAACCAGCATCAATCAAGACAAGGTCGCCGTCATTCAAGGGGCCGTTATTATCGATGTAGTGCAATATACAGGCATTGTCGCCTGAACCAACAATAGCTGGGTATGCTTGAGAGCGAGCACCATTATCCATAAACACCTTGCTCATCGCTGACTCAAGGTGATATTCATGTAAACCTGGGCGGCAAACCTTCATTGCCTCAATATGTGCTTGGGCAGATATTTCAGCAGCCTGTTTCATCGTCTTGATTTCGGTGGTACTTTTTATCAAACGCAGCTCATGTAGTGCGTGCTCCAAGGCAACAAACTCACCAGGTGG
>NZ_LWGG01000856.1:0-971 GCF_001635365.1 Oleiphilus sp. HI0128
CTAACATAAGCCAAGCGCTAAGATACTATGGATACTCTAAGCCCCTATTTACTCTGCCCCGTTTGTAAGGAGCAGCTCGTTCTTGCAGACGATCAAAAAGGCCTATGCTGTCGCAACAAGCATAGGTTTGATCGCGCCAAGCAGGGCTACCACAACTTATTATTAAGCCAAAATAAGCGGAGTAAGCACCCGGGAGATACGACTGAAATGGTCGCCGCTCGTCGTGACTTCCTTGATCAAGGCTACTACGCTAATCTTGCCGAGCGATTTATTCACCATGCTGAAGACGCGCTAGCTAAAGATTCTGAAAAAGCCTTCCACTATTGCGACTTAGCATGTGGCGAAGGCTATTACACTCACAAGCTCCACACCAAGTTGCTTAGTTATTTTCAAGAGGTATACACAAGCGGTATTGATATCTCGACACCTGCAATTAAATCAGCCTGCCGGCGCGACAAATCAATTAACTGGTGGGTAGGTAGCGCTGCGAATATCCCCTTGGCCGACAATTCTCAAGATCTGGTAAGCGGCCTGTTTTTCCATTTTGACCTGGAAGAAATATCTCGCACAGTTCGCCCCGGCGGTCATGTGATCCTTGTAAATACCGGCCCTAGACATCTAATAGAGCTTCGCCGTGTTATCTACGATGAACTCAAAGCCGAAACGCGAACAGAATTTGAAAGCCTCCCTACGAGCCTTCAGCATGTGAAGACTGATTACTTTGAGCAAACAATTCAACTACCTAGCTCACAAGACATCATTAACTTGTTTTCAATGACACCGCATTACTGGCGCTGTAAACCGGAAAAAAGAGCTCTACTTGAGTCCCTTGATACTCTAGACTTACAGCTAGACATACAGTTTGATATATTTCAGAAGAAGTAAATCAGCCACTATCAGTACTGATCACTAATAAGAGTTTAAAAGCCACTACCGTGTCGTCTAAAAAACATAATCAGCAGAATTATTTT
>NZ_LWGG01000857.1:0-871 GCF_001635365.1 Oleiphilus sp. HI0128
AGTCTATATCATTGGGATCAAAGCCTTTCAGGCTTTCCATAGATTCAGAAAAACCCACTATTTAGTCCCCTTTTCACTTGATTCCTGATCTTCAGCTAACTCAGGGGTCACCTGCTTAACACTAAGATCAAAACTATTTAGAGTCCCGTCATCACCTTTAATCGCACTCACGTCTTTCAGATTAGGGTTAGAAAACCAGACTGATGTTTCAAAGTTTCGCATCAAACCTGAAATACGGTTATTAGATTCAGCCAAACCCGTAATCTCTATGAGATCCTCTTTTCGCTCAAGGCTTTCATAATAAAGGCCATCTGGAAGTGTTCTCACCAACTCATCCATCACACGAACGATAACCGGGCGTGTTCCCTGTAAGTCCTGAATGACCTTCATTCTATCCAAAAGCTCTTTCTTTTCTTTTTTCAGCTCTTTGATCTCTTTAATTTTCTTATCCAGCTCAGCCATTGAAGAGCTTAAATAATTATTTCGAGACTTTTGAGTTTCAATTTCGGAGCTAACATAGTCTTGCCACAAAAACACGAGCACGACAGCAACAACAAGGACAGCGATCAACGATGTAATAAAATTCCGCTGCTTCTCGGCCCGGAGTTCTTCTCGCCACGGCCTAAGGTTAATAGAAGGCATTAATCAAAACTCCTCATAGCCAAACCACAAGCAATCATCAGTGATGGTGCATCATTGCTTAACGCAGACGCATTCACCTTTGAGCTTAAGGTCATATCAACGAAAGGGTTAGCCACAATAGTCTTGATCCCTGTTTTCTCTTCAACCAGCTCTACAAGTCCGTTTATTGACGCGACACCGCCAGCAAGCACGACATAATCGACTTCATTATATTGGCTTGAGGAAAAGA
>NZ_LWGG01000858.1:0-1108 GCF_001635365.1 Oleiphilus sp. HI0128
GCAAGAACTATTGGGGCATTCCGACGTTGCCACGACGATGATTTATACCCACACAGCTAATTTCTCTAAGGGCAAGACTTCTAGTCCGTTGGACTTTCTTTAGTGCTAACCTGCAAAGAACTAATCCTAACCTGGTCTCCCTGTATCACCTCTAAGCCGAAAGCCCCGCAGTGAGAACAAGCATCGTATAGGTGCTTGATTTCACTTTGTTTCTGGCAGCTTCCGCATAGGCCAATACCTGAAGGGCGGGATAGGATTAACTTCGCATTGTCTGCAATGGAGCCTTTCATCACGGCGTCAAAACAAAACTGCATAGCTTCTGCCTCGACATGGCTTAGTTGACCGACCTCTAAATAAACGGCTTCAACCAAGTTGAAGTGCTCGGCTTCGGCTTGTTCTTCAATGAGTTCACGCATACTTTCCGCAAGTGATAGCTCATGCATGCTCGCTAATCCACTTGGTAGTGAACGCGAGGGCTTTATCTAAATTGCCTTGGGCGCGCGGGCTCAGTGTCTCGTCAAAGACATCAAATTCGTAGCCGCGAATTGCCAGAATAAAGGCTTCGGGTTTTGTCTCATATAAGGTATGGCACAATTGCAGAACCGACTCAGGTTGAAGCTGATGGCTGCCCAGGCTTTGTTGATCATTAGCGCTGGCTTCATTAAACGAAAAGGGTGGGGAAGAGTCTAAACTCGCGTCTACAAATACCACCGTGTCGTACTGTGTAATGTCGTAAGCGTCTTCGACGGTGAGTTGGTAGTTTGAAGAAAGGCTTACTTTATCAGCAAGTATTGAGTCATCTTCGAGTGCTTTAATAAGCGCCGGGCCGAGGCCATCATCTTGTCTGCCAGGGTTGCCGTAGCCAATAAAGAGTATCTTCTTAATCATCTAGATCTTGCTCATCTAGTGTTGGCCATCTACAAACTGGCTGTTACTGTCGATCAGTTTATTTTCATGATCAAACAGCTCCACCTTGAGCGGCATTTGGCCGAGCGCATGGGTTGCACAAGATAAACATGGGTCGTAAGCGCGAACGGCCACTTCGATATGATTGAGCATGCCTTCCGATATTTTGTTCTTGCCTGAAATATATTTTCGGGCGACATCG
>NZ_LWGG01000859.1:0-1661 GCF_001635365.1 Oleiphilus sp. HI0128
GCCCAGGTACTCAAGGGTGCGAGCGGCTTGATCGCGAATGCGAATGTAAGCGATGAACAAAAGAACTTGTCAGATGAATTGTTTCAGGCAATTGGCTTGGTTGAATGGGTAGATCAGGAAAGCTTGATTCACTCAGTGACGGCCTTGTCAGGTTCAGGGCCAGCGTATATCTTTTTGATGATCGAAGCGATGGAAGCAGCCGCGATAAAACAAGGGCTCTCTGCAGATACGGCTCGAAAGCTGGCAGCACAAACCGTAGCGGGTGCCGCTGAAATGGTGCTTAGTGGTGATGTGGCACCAGCCCAGCTAAAGCGCAATGTGATGTCTCCCGGCGGAACAACAGAGCGAGCGATTCATACTTTCGAAGAGAAGGGCTTGCTTGAAATTGTCGATGAGGCAATGCAGGCCGCAGCAGATCGATCAGTAAGCTTGGCAGAAGAGCTGAAGGCTTAAACTATGAAGATTGCATTGCTGCTGACAGGTTCCGAGTTGATGACCGGTGATATTGTTGATAGTAATTCGGCGATGATCGCTGAATACTGTCTTGATCAAGGTATTCAGGTGGCTTACAAGGCGACCGTTCCTGATGAACTAGACCTATTGGTTTCAGAAATAGAGCGCTTAAGTCAGCACTTTGATGTTCTGATTGTTAACGGTGGCTTAGGGCCGACAACAGATGACATGACGGCAGAAGCTCTGGCTAAAGTTCTAGGCAAGCCAATCAAGCAGCACGAGCAAGCTCTGGCACACCTGAGCTCTTGGTGTCAGCAACGCAACTACCATTTAAGTGATGCCAACAAAAAGCAGGCGATGCTGCCCGAAGGGATTGCTTTGCTGGCAAATAGTATCGGTTCTGCAGTGGGTTTTTGGGCGCCTCATAATGATTGTCAGATTTATTGTACTCCGGGTGTACCGAAAGAACTTGAGCTGATGCTGCGTGAGGAGATCTTACCGAGTCTAAAGGTTACTTTACCGAGTGATATTGAGGTGAAGCGCCTTCGCTACCGCGTTTTTGGTTATGGTGAATCAAAACTTCAGCAGGTGCTGGCTCAGACCTTTCCGGATTTGCCTGCTTGCATTGAGATAGGCTTTCGAGCCTCTCTACCTCTAATAGAACTGAAACTGAAGGTTGATAGGCTAGAACATCATGCTACTTTAGGTGAATGGGGCAAGAAGATAGAAGCATTGCTTGGTGATCATATTGTCACTAAGGATCAACGCTCTATTGCTCACGTTGTCGTAGATAAGCTTAATGCCGAAAGTAAAACGCTTACCTTTGCCGAGTCTTGTACGGGCGGCAAGATAGCTTCTTTAGTGACAGAGATTAGCGGCGCATCGGCAGTGTTTGAAGCGGGTGTTGTCTCTTATTCCAATGAGATTAAACATCGAGTACTTGGCGTGTCGCAAGACTCTTTGGATAAGTATGGTGCTGTGAGCGAGCCTGTTGTCAGAGAGATGCTGGCGGGTGTGCTCGAATTAAGTGGTGCAGACATAGGAGTGTCGGTATCAGGCATCGCTGGTCCAAATGGCGGTACCGAAGAAAAGCCAGTTGGTACTGTTTGGGTCGCTTGGGGTGCAAAGAACAATATCAAAGCACGTGAATTCTACTTTCCGGGTAGCAGGGTGTTTTTTCAGGAACTAGTTTCAGCCTTAGCTCTGGA
>NZ_LWGG01000860.1:0-5529 GCF_001635365.1 Oleiphilus sp. HI0128
GACATGGAAAAAGGCACTGGTTGTGTAAAAATAACACCTGCGCACGACTTTAACGATAATCTAGTGGGTAAGCGCTGCGGCCTAGCGATGATCAATATCTTCGATATTGATGCTGCCATCCTTAAAGAAGCAGAAGTTTACGACACTGAAGGCCAAGCTTCAGATGCTTTCGATACAGCCCTACCCGCAGAATTTGCTGGCTTGGATCGATTTGAAGCGCGTAAAGCCATCATTGCAAAATTTGAAGAGCTTGGCTTATTAGAAAGTATTGATGATCACAATTTGGTTGCACCCTACGGCGACCGCTCAGGTGTTGTCATCGAACCACTTCTTACAGACCAGTGGTTCGTTCGTGCAGGCCCGCTAGCTGAACCTGCAATACAGGCAGTTGAAGATGGCGAGATTCAGTTTGTTCCCAAGCAATACGAAAACATGTACTTCTCCTGGATGCGCGACATTCAGGACTGGTGTATCTCTCGCCAGCTTTGGTGGGGACACAGAATCCCGGCTTGGTACGATGCTGAAGGTAATGTTTACGTTGGCCGCACTGAAGAAGAAGTACGTACTGAAAACAATATTGATGCTTCAGTTGAACTGTCTCAAGACGAAGACGTTCTCGACACCTGGTTCTCTTCAGCACTCTGGACTTTCGGCACACTAGGTTGGCCAGAAGCAACGGAAAGGTTGAAGACCTTCCACCCAACAGATGTTTTGGTAACGGGCTTCGATATTATTTTCTTCTGGGTTGCCCGCATGATCATGATGACCATGCACTTTATGAAAGATGAAAACGGTAAAGCCCAGGTTCCGTTCAAATATGTATACGTAACAGGCCTTATTCGAGACGAGCATGGTGACAAAATGTCCAAGTCGAAGGGTAACGTACTCGACCCGCTCGATATGATTGACGGCATCGACCTTGAATCTCTGGTTGAAAAACGCTGCGGTAATATGATGCAGCCCCAGCTTGCTCAAAAAATTGAGAAGCGCACGCGCAAGACCTTTGAAGACGGTATCTCTGCACACGGGACCGATGCACTTCGTTTTACCCTATTCTCACTGGCTTCGACGGGTCGTGATATCAACTGGGACATGAAACGCCTAGAAGGCTACAGAAACTTCTGTAACAAGATCTGGAACGCTGCACGTTATGTGCTCATGAATACTGAAGATCAGGACTGTGCTCAGAATTCTGACGATTATCAATTATCTTTAGCTGACAAATGGATCATCTCGCGCCTTCAGCAAACCGAAGCATCCATTGAAAAATCTATTGGTGAGTTCCGTCTAGATATGGCCTCACACACTTTGTATGACTTCATCTGGAATGAGTATTGTGATTGGTACCTGGAGCTTTCCAAGCCGATTCTAAACAGTGACGACAGCGACGAAGCGCTTAAGCGTGGCACACGCCGCACACTGGTACGAGTACTTGAAGCTGTACTAAGAATGGCTCACCCCTTTATCCCTTATATCACAGAGGAAATCTGGCAGCGTGTTGCTCCCTTGGCCGGTCAGTCTGGCGCAACCATTATGACTCAGCCTTACCCTGAAGCAGATGAGTCGAAAGTCGATGAAAAAGCACTGGGTGACGTTGAGTGGCTAAAAGGTGTCATCGTCGCAATACGAAACATTCGTGGTGAGATGGATATCTCTCCTGCCAAGGCAATTCCCGTTCTACTGCGTAACGGCAATAATGAAGATCAGCGCCGCTTCCAGGAAAACGAAGGCTTTGTTAAGTCACTCGCCAAGCTCGAGTCAATGAGCTGGTTAAATGACGAAGAAGCGCCTATGAGTTCAACTCAGTTAGTCGGCTCTATGGAAGTCTTGGTACCAATGGCCGGTTTGATCAACCTTGATGCCGAGATAGCTCGACTCAATAAAGAAATCGATAAGGCGGAGAAAGAAATTAAGCGCCTTTCTGGCAAACTGAACAATGAGAAGTTCGTAAGCAATGCGCCAAAAGACGTTGTAGAGAAAGAGCAGGCTAAGCTGGAAGACGCGCAAAGTAGCCAAGCCAAGCTGGCTGAACAGCTCGAAAAAATCAAGGCCATGTAATTGGCCTTGAAGCTACACATAATGGGTGCCGGTGCAATGGGCTGTCTTTGGGCAGCTCATCTGCACTGCGGATTTTCAGGGGCCTCTGGCCCGCATGTTAGCTTTATTGATAAGCGAGCATACTCAAACCTGTCTATGCGCAAGGAACTTTCCTTCTCTATTAGCAGCCCCTTCCTGGCTCACATTCCAGAAAATACCCAACTAAGCTTTAGGCTAGAACAAACACCGCAAACAATCGATTGCCTACTTGTGTGCACCAAAAGCTTCGATGCCCTTCCCGGCCTTAAAAAGCTTGGTGAAGCCATCACAGATAAAACCCTATTAGTGTTATTCCAAAATGGCCTGGGTAGCCAATACGACATTCTAGAAGCCTTTCCTGATAACCCTATTTTCGCCGCCGTCACGACTGAAGGCGCTAATCGGGTTTCTTCAAATCAAATTGTCCATGCAGGCTCCGGCCTTACGCGCGTCGGCCCCTTAAACAAAGCTGCAGAATCTAACGATGCTGCCCGAGCGCTACTTAATTACCTTCAGCCACCCGCATTAGACAAGACGCTAACACTCCAATACGAAAAGGACATATGGCAGGCTTTGTGGCACAAGCTCGTGATCAATTGCGCTATTAATCCCTATACAGCGCTACTAAATTGCCCGAATGGCCAAGTACGGACATCACGACGTTTTATTGAAGGTTGGCCAATACTGAAGCTAGAACTTAGCGAGCTGCTAAACACAGCAAGCTACCCTCTTTCCGGTGATGAAATCGAAACGCTGGTTTTCGATGTGATGCAAAAAACCAGCACAAATATCTCCTCTATGCTACAAGATATTCGCGCGGGTAAACGCACTGAAATTGATGATATCAATGGCTTTGCAGCCCGGTTTTTGGCTCAGCATACCTTAAGTAGCGAAGTGAATAGTTATTTGGCGAGCAAGGTTAAGGCTCTGCCTACACATTGAACCATCGAGTTCACAGAGCGCTTCGCTGCACAGAGGAAAGATAACACCCTAAGACTTTAGCTGAGTATTCACTCCAAAAAAGCTTTTTCCAGAGCCTGCGTATCGGCCCATATATCACAACGCTGTTTAGCCCGCGTAAGACCGGTATATAATAGCGAACGCGATAAAAGTTCTTTAGCGTAATCAGCAAGAAGAATCCCGACACGCTGGTACTCTGAGCCCTGACTTTTGTGCACCGTCATCGCGTAAGCAGGTTGCCAGGCTTTGAGCCTTTTCGGTGATACGATAATGCTCTCGCCCGAGCCTTGCGGCACCTCCACCTGAAACTTTCCCGTACTACCCGGCTCATGATTACGAGCAACGACAAAGCCAATATCACCATTAAAAACACCCAAGTCTGCGTGATTTTTAGTAATAAGAATGGCCTTACCATGATACAGGAAAGATCCGGTATCAACATTGGCGGAATAGTGCCCCGGTAGCATCGCCAGCAAACTTCGTTCAATATAATTATTCATAGCGATCACACCCTGCTCGCCCTCATGAGTCGAACATAGCAATTGGAAGTCAGCAAAGGCACTATTCAATGCTGCGATATCTGCTTGCTTCTGCACCGCCTCAAAATAGCTTTGATAGGCTGCCGTGATTGAGTGATGAACTTGCTGAGCATTCATTTCAGCTTGGTTTTCACCCTCTTGATAGTCGAACCATCGTACCTGCTTGTTATTGCTATCTAAGTGGCGACTAATGCAAAAGTCATTTTGAAAACCGATAAAATTACCGGCATTAATTTGCTCGGCAGCGCGCTTAAGTTCTCCACCAAAGCGGTAGGTCTTTCTCAAATAGCAAAGCGCTTGATTAATGCCTTCACTCGCTACTTTTTTGTCGACAGCTGGAGTTAGAAAGACTCCTGACTCATAGCCAGTCAGACTTGCCAGACGATCGGCAAATTCGCTACTATAAGACATATCCTCAAAACGCCTAACCGTCTCTGAGAATACCTCGCCCGGCTCCACGGGTGGCAGCTGATAAGGGTCACCCATAAAGATCACTTGTGTGGTGTCAGGCACGGTTTTGATTAACGCATGCATTAAAGCCAAGTCGATCATTGATGACTCATCAACAATCAAGATATCAGCTTCAGTAAGTGCAATTTCACTCCGCCCCGAAAAGAGGCTCTCTGCGTTAAGTTTTTCTGAATAAGAGTGTTGCGAAGGTAAAGCTTTATGGTCGATTAAGAAACGGTGTATCGTCTCACCATTAGCAGGCAAACACGCGCTAAGTGGAAGCATATCTGAGCCTTCTAGCACAGCCTGCTCAGTTTCGATTCGCTTAAGTTGGAAGGCGATTGAGTCCGCTAGACGAACGGCAGCCTTTCCTGTCGGGGCGAGCAACCTTACTTTTGCTGGTCGGCCCAAACGTAGCCTGAATGATTGATCGACCAAGTGCAACAGGCTTGCTGCTGTGGTGGTTTTTCCGGTACCGGGTCCCCCAGCAATCAAAGTTGTTTTTTGCAGCAAAGCATGTGCAGCTGCAACGGCTTGCCAGTCTGGTTTCTCGTCTGAGTCCACACCATTTAATGCAAACATGCTTTTTAAACACTGACTCAAACGATCCAACTGAGACTCGCTGAGTGCTTCGTCACTCAGGCTTTCACTGCTCACCCTTTTCGCTAACCAAGCTTCGAATTCACACTGTAGATTCCAATAACGAGTCAAATACAGCTTATCACCCGAAACAACCAAGGGCTTGACACTCTGTTTTGCATGCAGCCTCTTATGAGCTCTCGCTTGTGAGAAGTCATCGACGACGGAGAGCTGCAATAAGCTAGCTTTGAAGTCGTGATCAAGTCCTATCTTATGAGCTGACAAGGCAATACAGATTTGCCCCTTACTCGTCGCGTAGGACAGTTCACAGATTAAAAGCGCTAAGCTGCTGGCATGCTGTCGCTCTTCTTCTAACAAACCTTTAACCACAAACTCTGCGGCGTAAAGATCAAGCCAGCGATATGCAGTATTTTGTGCCTCGACCTGCTGAGCAAGGTTTTTCAGTACAGGCGTTTTAATTAAACTCATGCGCCCTCCAAATGCAGGTCGAGTGCTTCTATCAAAGCCGCTTCAGGTTTGATGAAATAGACACCCGTTTGCGATGCGCCCAACTCGTTCCCATCAGAGTTAAGTGGCATACCACGAAGATAGAGATAATATACACCACCAAAATCTCGTTCATAACGATAAGCAGCTCCCAAGCGTGCTTTTAGATAGCGATGTAAGGCAAGACTATAGATGAGGTACTGTAAGTCATAGCGGTGATCAAGCATCGCTTCAGAAAGTTTGTCGTGCGTATAATCTTCAAGTTGATCGCCTAGGTAATTCGATTTGTAATCTAGCAGAAAGTACTGCCCTTCTTTGACGAAAACCAAGTCAATGGCGCCTTTTAAGTGCCCTTCAAATGAAGCAAACTCAAGTGTTGGAACGGTCGACGCGTACGACTGAAGCAATTCATTAATAC
>NZ_LWGG01000861.1:0-5694 GCF_001635365.1 Oleiphilus sp. HI0128
TATACTAAAGGCCGTTAACTAGCCATAGCGATCTGAGCATGTAATGACTAATAAAAGTTGAGTGAGTTATGAAAGTACTGATTGTTGATGACCAGCGTTCTATGAGGTTTGTGTCTCTAGCAGTAGTTGCCGGGCTTGGGCATGATGTCATCGAGGCCGAATGTGGACAGGATGCAATTGACCTCTGTCGGCAAGAGAAAGTCGATTTGATTTTGATGGACGTTGAAATGCCTGGTCTTAACGGTTTTGAAACGACTAAAATTATTCGTCAAGATACCTCTATATGGTTCCCCATTATTTTTGTTAGTGCTAAAACGGATACTAAGTTTTTTACTGTGGGTATTCAGTCAGGCGGCGATATTTATCTTTATAAGCCGATAGTGCCTGAAGTGCTTGAAGCGATGATTCATGCGATGGAGCGTATCGCCCAGATTCAGGACGAGCTTCATGGCACCAAATTAAAAATGGAGTTGCTCGCATTTCAAGACACCTTAAAAGGACTGGTGAACCGCCGTGGTTTTGATAAGGCCATGGAGCTGGAGATCACTAGGTCAATCAAAGAGAAAGACCCTTTAACTTTGATTATGATCGATGTTGATCAGTTTAAACCTTTCAATGATAACAACGGACATCAAGCCGGTGACGAGTGTTTAAAGGCTGTTGGTGAAACCTTGCGTAAAGCGATGTGCCGACCAGCCGATATTGTTGCTCGGTATTGTGGGGAAGAATTCGCAGTGATTTTGCCTAATACCAATGCGGTGCAAGCGCAAGCGGTTGCGAAGCGTATAAATAAGTTGTTTAGTGATTTGAATTATCCTCATGAACACTCTTTAGTGGCAGATCATGTCACGGTTAGTGGTGGGATTGCTCAGTTTGCTGGTGAAGGGCAAAGTGCGGCAGAGTTTATCGAGAGTGCTGACAAATTATTATATGAAGCTAAAGAAGCAGGCCGTAATCGTATTTTATAGTTAATGAAGTTTATATTACTTACGCATGAGCGGGAATTAGAAAAGAAGAATAATACGGGTGCAGTCGTTAGAGGTATATTGAAGGGTGATTGCGAACTTGTCGTTTGGAAGCGTCGGGAACCCGATGAAAGTTTATTGAGTCTATTGGCTCGGCAGCAAGCCGCGGTGCTCTTTCCTAGAGAAGAACTGCCTACACAAAACACCGATAGCCCTGGCACTTATCAGCCTGACCCTCAATGTCTTTTTTCCTATACTCACTACGTGATTCTGGATGCTACTTGGCAACAAGCCAAGAAAATGTATAGACAAAGCCCTTATTTGCAACAAGCCGACAAGTTCTCTTTGGATAACGTGACACCTTCCACTTTTGTGCGTAGAGGAAATCAGCTAAAAGGCGGGTTGTGTACGGCTGAGTGTGTTATCGAACTACTTGAGCTTGCAGGTGAGTCTGAGTCAGCAAGTGAACTCGCTTATCATTATGAGGCGTTTAACAGGGCGCTGCCATCTTAATGTAGCCATTTATTTAGCTTCTCTTGAACGATCATGGCATCGACAGGCTTGCTAATATAGTCATTCATTCCCACAGCAAAGCATTTATCATCATCACCTTTCATTGCATTAGCTGTCATGGCAACAATAGGTAGCTGCTTGGCGTTTTCTCCGGCTTTACCTTGTCTGATCGCTGTAGTTGCTTCATATCCATCCATTTCCGGCATTTGGCAGTCCATGAAAATGAGGTTGTAGGGGACCGTTTTTTCAGCGTCGCGTATCATTTCTAGCGCTTCTAGGCCGTTGGCAGCGATATCGCACTGTTGGTCAAGCGCCTCAAGAATACCTTGTACAACGAGCTGGTTTACATAGACGTCTTCAACAAGCAGGATTCTAGACTCGCTCAAATCTGTAGTGGGGTCTTCTATAGCCGCTATCGCACTTTGCGTTAGCTCTGGTTTTTCTGAATAGAGGCTGAGCTCCATGCTTTGGATTAGGTCATTGGAACAGATAGGCTTATAGATATGGGCATCGAAGCCATGAGTCTTGCAATAGTTTTCATCGACCTGGGAACCGTACTTTGTCATGAGTATCAGGTATAAGGTTTCATTGCCTGCTTGGCTGCGAAGGTTGTCGCTAAGGTCGTGGGCAGAACCTTCAATCAGGTCTGCATCGATATAGATCAAGGGGACCTTACCAGGCCCGACAACATGTTCATTGAGTGAATTGAGCACGGAATTGGAGCTGTCGCAGATATATGAGGGAATTCCCCATTTACTTAGCTGTTTCTCAATTTCCTTGGCTGTGTCCTGATGTTTATCGAGAATAAATGCTAGCAGTTGTTCGGTCTCAAATTGTGGCGCGCTTTCTTTGTTTTCAGTAGAGCTGTCAACCATGAATGAGGCAGTAAAGACACTACCTTTACCTAGCTCACTGGCGACTCTAATATCGCCATGCATTAATTGGCATAAATTTCGAGAAATAGTTAAACCAAGGCCAGTGCCGCCATATTTTCGAGTGGTTGAGGCATCTGCTTGTGAGAATGAGTCAAATATCGTTGCCAGCTTATCTTTAGCTATTCCGGTACCGGTATCGTGAACTTCGCAAATTAGATCCAGGCTGTCACCAAAGTCTTCGTAGACTTCTACTTTTAGGGTTACGCTACCGGAAGAAGTAAACTTTATCGCATTCGATATTAAATTCGTTAAGACTTGCCTGATTCGCCCAGGGTCACTTGTGATATGGGTTTTATTGATGCCCGAAACATCGACAACGAAGTCTATGTCTTTGTCGTATGCTTGCTTACTAAGTGTTTTCGCCAAGCTGGAGATTAAGTCAATTAAGTCGAAAGAGACCTGCTCAAGCTCGAGTTTACCTGACTCAACCTTAGAGAAGTCGAGTATATCGTTGATCAAGCTTAGCAAGGACTCAGCACTAGATTTTGCCAATGAGGCTCTTTGTCTTTGCTCATCACTGAGCTCTGTGTTCATCAGCAGATTGAGCATGCCGAGTACACCGTTCATTGGCGTGCGTACTTCATGACTCATGCTGGCCAGGAACTCAGACTTAACTTTCAACGCATTTTCGGCAACGGCTTTTTCTTCTTGAAGGGCTATTTCACGGAATTCTAGTTCTTGTGCGTAATCAGATAATTTTGAGGCTGAAACTTTGACCTCTGAAAGATCCTCGATACAAATAAAGGCTCCGAGGACTTCGTTATTTTCGCCAAAATCAGGATGGTAATTCGCTTTGCAATGCCTTATACCGTTAACGGTCGCCATATCTGTTTCCAAGTGACAGGACGTCCCGCTTAGAGCCTTTTTAATGTAGGGTTGAGTCCGTTCGTAAATGGCTTCACCCAAGGCTTCAGAAATTGCTTTACCCTTATAGGTGCTAGTATCACGGCCGCTCCAGCGACTATAGTTCTTGTTAACGAACTGAAAGCGCTCTTGTGCATCAATGTAGGAAAGTAATACGGGGACACCGTCGGTGATGCCATCGATAATACGCCGGGTTTCGTTTACCTCCTCAGCGCGTTTGGCTATGTCTTTGGCAAGAGCATTATAGCGCTTAACCAAAGTGCCTAACTCATCCTCGCTTTGGTAGCTTAAGGGAGAATTTAGGCCGTTACTTTGTTGCTGGTGTAGCTCTTCGGTAATGCTTTCCAAGGGCCTAATCAAGGTTCTACGCTGGTTGAGATAGGCTGTAGCCGCAAGTAGGGTAATTCCCCCAGCACAGAGTAGAAATAAGCTAAAGAGAAATGTCTTGGTTTCTTTAAATGTCGGTATATTATGAAATTCCATAAATACCTCGTAAGGGCGCACGCGATTAAGCTCTGGGTTCAGTAGTTTGATGCGAGCATGATGAAAAAAACCGTCATCGCTAATTTGATGATTCTGGTTTTGTCCATTTGTGATGAAACGCTTCTAGGTTTCTAATTGGGCATTGTCGAGTGAATTATGAACATTTTGGCCAATATTTTCTTCTTGGCTGTCTGCGCTGATAATGCCACTTGCCTGTTCCACCGGGAGCAAGCGGGTCATGTCATTTCGTGCCGTTAAGGCTTTAACAATACGCCTTAAATTAGCTGTGTTAGCATTGGTTTCATTAGCGATAAGTAGCGTGTCTTGTATATGCTGGGCAATTATATTGCTTTCACGCTCTAATGTTCGCTCTGCGTGATAAGAGAATAATAGCGAGACGGACAGCAAAAATATCGTGCCAATAAGGATACTTGGTATCGCTAACTTGAAGGATAGTGATGTAGTTAGCTTATTCATTTACGTTTGTTGCCACGTCAGTATATGCCCAGTGCTATTCAATGAGGTTAGGGGCTAGGCAATTGACTGATATGTGTCAGGAGTGTGCTGACGTCGATAATTGCTTCGTTAAAGCTTGCCCCTCCTTAAAAATAGCATAACTGTGCATTTTCGCCGTAAAAATGGAGGAATAATTCTTAGGGATAGATCGGTTTTCTTGAGCTATCAGCGTTAACTGAGAGTGTTATTGCGTTATGAAAGCGGGAGCTTGTGTCTTATTGTGATGTTTCCCTGGATTTCTTTGGTCTGATAGGTGCAGTAGCATAGGCTTTGTACGCTTAGACTTGGGAGGACTGGCTGTGTATAGCCTGATAAGTGGCGCTGTAAGGTGCTGAGTGAGTACGACTGTTTATAAAAGCCCAAAGTAAGATGAGGGTGGTAGTCGCGTGCGGGATTATCCTGACAGATAGATTCCAGTGTACCGCGTATCTTTAGAAGAAGAGGGTGCTTGTTTATCGAAAGGTAGGGGGCTGTCTCGAAACTGTCTAGGCCTAGGCTTTCTAGAGAAAAGGGCGAAAGCTTTAATTCTTCAAGCGCTCTGATTTGCCGGGCGAGCTTCTCTTCGCAGAAGTGAGCAGGATCCACCAGTCCGCAAGCAGATAAAGTGATGTGAGGTGCTCTCTGGTAATCAGGTAGTACTAGTGTTTTGACATGAGCGCGGGCGCGTTGGAAGGCTTTGAGCCAGTCTTCTTGCTGAACCACTATTGCCCAAAAGCCGTAATGCTCAATACCTTGATGCCAATTAAGCGGGTCATGCGGGCTAACTGCAATGGAATTCTTTGCCTGAGAGGCAGAAAGGTTTTGCATAAGTGAAATAGGTCAGAGTGATATGGAAGTTCTGAAATAGTTTAATTAAAGCGCGAGTGTTGGTGCAAATAAATATCAATCCACACTCACAATGCCAGTATCTGAGCTACACTGAAAGCATGTTTTTTCAAAGAAGTATTAACAGTGCCCCTATTAGCAAATGCTTGGCGATTAAGCCCTTTAATTGTTGTCGTTTTATCCTTTTTTCTGGTTCGTATCAGCTCTATTGAAGCTCTCGATGAAAACGTACTGCGGACTGCTCCTTACCTATTAGCGTGTATCTTACTTGGCTTTTCTGCCATGTTTAATCGAAGCCGCTTTATTGCCCCGATTTTCATCGCCCTGTTTGCCTATTACTTTATTCAAACGAAGCTGCAAACGCCTTTGACAAGATCAGACGTGATGGCGATGTTTAGTGGACTTAATCTCCTTTTTTGTACATCGTTGATGTTTGCTTCGCTCGTTCCTGAAAAAGGTATGTTTAACCGAACAGGTGGAGTATATGCACTGGTATTAGCGGCTGGAGCTATGCTCTTGTGGTATTTTGGTGCCAGTGAGGCGTGGCAGGCTAAGTTAGCGGCGATTGCCAACCACCAAAGTGCTTTGTTTGA
>NZ_LWGG01000862.1:0-2714 GCF_001635365.1 Oleiphilus sp. HI0128
AATCGCCCGTGAAGATAGAGATTTGGTCATTATTGTTCAAGAGCGCCCCTCAATCTCGAAAATCGAAATTGAAGGAAATAAGGATATCTCTGAAGAAGATTTGCTGGAAGGGCTCAAAGCTGCCGGGATGGCAGAAGGAAAAGTATTCAAGCGGGTAACGCTTGAGCGTCTGGAGCTCGAAATCCTTCGCTCTTATGTTACACAAGGTAGATACTCTGCTTCTGTAGAGGCCGAAGTTAAAGAATTACCTCGCAACCGTGTGGCAATCAAGTTGAATATCAACGAAGGAGAAGTTGCCTCAATTCTTCATATCAATATCGTTGGTAACCAAGCATTTTCTGATGAAGAACTAATTGAGCTGATGGAGCTCAAGATGCCAAGTTTTTGGTCAGTATTTACCAGTGATGATAAATACTCAAAAGAAAAGCTGAGTGGCGATTTAGAGCGTATACGTTCTTTCTATCTGGATAATGGTTATATCAAGTTTGCCATCGAGTCGACTCAAGTTTCGATTTCACCACATAAAGAAGATGTTTTCGTTACGGTTAATATTTCAGAAGGCCCGTTATATACGTTAAAGGACTTCGACTTGAAGGGAGACCTTGTTCTAGAGAAGGAAGTGTTAGAAAAGCTTGTTATGTTAAAACCGGGTGACGTATTTTCACGTCAGAAACTGACACTTACATCTGACCTTATCTCTCGTGCTTTAGGTGCAGAAGGTTATACTTATGCAAATGTTAACGCTATCCCTGAGGCGCATGATGACTATACCGCTTCGGTTACTTTCTTTGTTGATCCTGGTAAACGGAATTATGTAAGAAGAATCAATTTCCGTGGTAACACTTCAACACGTGATGAAGTCTTACGGCAGGAGATGATTCAAATGGAAGGTGGGTCTGCATCAACGGACTTGATCGAAGGTTCTAAAGCTAAGCTTGAGCGTTTGGGCTTCTTTAGTACTGTTAATATTGATACGCCCTCAGTACCGGGCACGTCAGATCAAATTGATGTGAATTACTCGGTTGAAGAAACTTCATCCGGTAACCTTTCTGCAAGCTTGGGTTTTTCTCAGGGTTCCGGTTTTTCACTTGGTTTGAGTGTTTCTGAAAGTAACTTTTTTGGCTCCGGTAAGAAGGTCTCTTTTGGCGTGAATACCACTGAGTCCGTTAAGTCTGCTAACTTTTCCTATCTCGATCCTTACTTCACTGTCGATGGTGTGAGTCGAGGGTTTAGCTTTTTTGCTAGAAAAACTGATTTTGACGAAGATGACCGTTCAGATTTTGTTATCGATGAAACGGGAGCATCGGTAACCTTTGGTTATCCTATCAACAGTATTTCTCGCTTGAAGTTCACTTTTGGTTATACCAATACTCAGCTATCTGCAGGTGAGGATGTGCCGCTCGGAATCAATACTTTTGTTTCTGAATATGGTACGAGTTTTAATACTTACAGCTTTACCGGGTCATGGACCAGAAGCACATTGAATCGCGGGCAGTTTCCAACGCGCGGGTGGGGACAGGGCCTAACGCTTGAAGTGTCGGTACCTTTCAGTGATCTATCATTTTATAAACTTAACTACCGCTCAAATACCTACTTCCCAATCGATAAAGATCATGACTTTGTATTCAGGATTCGCAATAAATTGGCGTGGGCTGATGGGTATGGTGATACCAGCATACTTCCATTTTACGAAAACTATTTCACCGGTGGTATTACTTCGGTGCGAGGTTATCAAAGAAATTCGCTTGGTCGTCAGTCGGTTCCTAGTCAGGCTGGTGGGTCTACAGACCCCTTTGGCGGAAATCTCCTAATTGAAAATAGTGCTGAGTTGATCTTCCCTGTACCGTTTGTGAAAGACCAGCGATCGCTACGCCTATCGTACTTTGTTGATAGTGGTAATGTTTTTGATACAGCAAGGGGATATGATTTTGATGGGAATGAGATTCGTTGGTCGACTGGCTTGAGCTTACAATGGATAACCTTTATCGGGCCCTTGGGCTTCAGTTTTGGTAAGACGATTAATGACATTCCCGGGGACGATACGCGGTTCTTCCAGTTCTCCCTAGGGCAGCCTTTCTAGTTACTAAGTAAACATAAAATAGATCGTTGGAGGTCTTTAATGAAATTATTTAAGCAAATTATTTTGATGGGAAGTATTGCTTTCTTCTCTATGTCGGCACTTGCTGAAATGAAGATTGGTCTGGTTGATATGAGAGCTGCCTTATTTTCTTCAGATGCAGCAAAAGAGTTCACTGAGTCAATGGTGACCAAATATAAAAAACAGGACCTTGAAGTTCGTGCTATCGGAGAAGAAGGTCAGCGCTTGGAAATGCGCTTAAAAAATGACGCTGCAATTATGAGTGATAATGAAAGAGCGAAAATGGCATCTGATCTTGAAGAAGCGATTCAGGAATATAAGTACCGCAAAGGTAAGCTTGATAAGGCTTTGGCAGAAAGACGGAATGAGTTTTTGAGTGATTCAAAGCCCAAAATCGATCAAGCGATCAACGAGCTAGTAAAAGAAGAAAAACTGGATTTGTTGATTCCTCGTGAAGCGGCTTTATATGCCAATCAAGAAATGGATTATACAAATAAAATTATCGAGAAGCTTAACAAGCTAAACTGATCTTTCTATATTTCGTGAGTTTAATCAGATGAAGCAAAATGCCTTTACCTTAAAATATTTGGCGGACTATGTGGAAGGAGAGGTTCGA
>NZ_LWGG01000863.1:0-3189 GCF_001635365.1 Oleiphilus sp. HI0128
ACTCGAAGGTGGATACGTTGTCCAAACCTACAGCCTGACCAAATACTTCGGATTCTTTTTCCATCGCCTGAAGGGTTTTGATCTCCTGGCTAAGGATTTTAGATTCGGCTTCACTACCGCGATGCAACGACTCTGTAAGCGCATGCTGTAAATCTTCGGTCGTAACCGATATTTCAAGCAGCTTTTGCTCGTGCATCTGCAAAGAGCAATCACGACCGCCCAAAGCCAGTGCCCATTCACCATTACCGATCACCTGGATTTCCTGGTGACGAGTGGTTTCGATATTCAACTCGACAAGAATATTCTTGTTGTCGCCTTGGCCTGTCGCTTTTACCTCGTTGAGGATCTCAAGTACTAGAGAAGGTGCTTCATCTGCTGCTTGGCTTAAGCGCTCTTCGATGCTGCCTTTAAAGCTTGAAGGGCTGGAGAGTATGCGTTGGCCTTTACCGCCGCCACCGCCGATGCATTTCAGGCGAATACGGTTTTCAGGGTACTCCTGGCCAATCTTGATTACTTGCTCGCGGATGGTTTCCTGAAGCTCTGCCACGCTATAAAGGTCGATGCCTTTTTTGTAGCCTGCATCAAGCACGACGTCGGCTTTATCTTCAATTGAGTCGGCATTTTCAAAGCGTTCTTGGTTGAGTGCTAAGCCTTCTTTTTTGACTAAAGACAGTAGCGCCTTTTCATCGCTATGCTTTTTAAGGAGTGTCAAGGCAGTAGCATTGTTGATTCCAGGCGTTACACTGACGCCGACTTGCAATGCGGTGCGCTTCGCCTCGTCTTTTAGGCCTGCTTTATGAACCGTTTCCGAGCAAGGGCCAATAAAGTTCAGACCGGCTTCTTCCATTGCGCCAACCATCGCTTCGTCTTCGGCCATAAAGCCGTAGCCGGCAAAAATAGCGTTATAGTTGTTCTCTTTAGCAATGCGAATGATCTGTTCTATGCGCTGAACACGCTCTTCTTTATCTGCGCCGCTGTAGTCTGGCACACGGTGAATGCGGTCAGGATTGTTGATTTGGCGCAGTTCTGGCGCCAAGGCATTTTGATAAACAATACTGTCTTTTTCAGACAATAAGATACCGCAATGCGTCACTCCCATTTCTGCAAATACATCCATTGCTTCTTTACGAATAGGGCCACGACAAATGATTAAGGGGCGAATGTCTTCACACGAGAAGCTACGTACCCAAGTGCTGTCTGATTGGCCTAAACGACGGTCTTGATGAGTCAGCGGGTTGTTAAGGTAATGTTCGTTACTCATTAGAAAGACTCCCTTTGTACGCCGCCGAGTGGCTCAGGTGTATAGTGTGATAAGTGGAAATTGAGCTGTTCGCACAAGACCTTGCGCATGTCTCTGGGCATAACAATTTGAGAGATCGACCCTAGGCTCAACGCCTCATTTGGGTTCATCAATTCTTCTTCATAGCGTTTTGCGAGTAAGGCTTCTTGCTCAGCGCCCCATTCGGCACTTTGCTCGCCTGTCTTAACCGCACCGCGAATAGCGCGTAACTCCTTCTTATAGACAAATTCTACACCTGCTGGTCCCATTACGGCTGCTCTGGTAGAAGGCAGGGCGCATACAAAGTCTGCACCTGTCTGATAGCAGTTGTAAGAAGCGTAAGCACCACCGAAAGCGTTACGAATGATCACCAAAAAACGAGGCGTTCTTAGGTCAATAATTGAATCAAGCATTGCTCTACCTGCTTGCACAATACCGTTTGATTCTTGATCTTTACCAGGTAAGAAACCCGTTGTATCTTCCATAAAGATGACAGGGATATTGTAAAGGTTACAGAAGCGGATAAAGCGTGCATTCTTATAGGCTGCATCAATATCAATCTGGCCTGAAGACACGGCGCTGTTATTGGCCAGAAAGCCGACCACATTGCCACCCATTCTACCCAAGGCTGTAACCGTGTTACGTGCACGCTCTTCCTGAATTTCAATAAAGTCGCCATGGTCGCAAAGTTGCTGGATCATGATAGTGACATCAATAGGCGTATTGAAACCGGTTGGGCTATTGAAGGCCTTCTTCAGCAGGATGTCGATATCCCAGGTCTTACGATCAATCGGATCGGACGTTTCCTGATAGGGTGCTAACTCGGAATTGTTGTTCGGAAGATATTTGAGTAGTTGGCGAACTTTCTTCAAGGCGCTGACTTCATCTTTTACCACGATATCTGTGACACCACTTTGGCTATGTACGCCAGGGCCGCCAAGCTCGTCAGGCGTTACATCTTCACCGAGTACACTTTTCACCACACCAGGGCCTGTTAGGCCAAAGAATGTATCATTTGGCTGAATCATAAAGCTACCTTGGCGTGGAAGGTATGAACCACCACCGGCATTAAAACCAAACATGCACATAATGCTAGGTACAACACCGCTGATCTTTCTTAAAGCGGTAAAAGCTTCGGCGTAACCGTCTAGACCGCCGACTCCGGCGGGGACGTAAGCGCCGGCACTATCGTTTAGGCCCACTAAAGGAATCTTTCGTTTACCCGCAAGCTCCATTAAGCGGGCTAGCTTAGTGCCGTTGGTGGCATCCATAGAGCCCGCCCTGACGGTGAAATCGTGACCGTATAAGGCAACGTCTCGGCCGTCTATTTTTACGACTGCCGTGACGATTGACGCGCCATCTAGATTTTTACCCCAGTTCTGGAACAGTACCTTTGGGTCTTCATCTGTTAGAACTGAAATACGTTCCCATATCGTCATTCGCTTTTTACTGTGTTGACGCGTAATGGCCGTTACACCAGCAGCTTTTCTTGGGCGCTGCATCAGGTCGTAACCTTTACGGAGAGTTTCTTCATAAAGTCCGGGGTTTTCTGCATTTTGCCCGGGGATTCTAAAGTCCAGCTCGTTGTCAGAACCAAAAGGGTTATCTAGGCTGATCTTGGGTGTGGCGTCTTTGCTTGTTGTCATCGCACGGTCCGTTAGTTTGCTTGCCTGTCGTGATAGGAGTTCGTTAAATAAAGCTACTAAGTATAGGTGTATTTTAGCGCTCAAGTGTAGCGAAGTTTTGGCAATTTAATATTATGACTAAAACGAAAAAGGTTCGCTTTTGTCCTAAAAAGTGCAGCGATGATATTTGGAAATGTCTATAAAATAAAGTGCGCTTCGATACGAGAGGTAAGGTGTGATATTTAATTAAGGTGTTGAAATTAAACAGATAAGTGTTTTGTTATG
>NZ_LWGG01000864.1:0-9297 GCF_001635365.1 Oleiphilus sp. HI0128
GTAAGGATGGTCTTTTTGATAAGGCGAAAGGTCGTATCGTTGGGTCAGACCAATATTTAACCAAACCATTTAGTAAAGATGAATTATTGAATACTATTCGCACCCATATGCCGAATAGCCAAGTCAGCTAATTATTTCGGTTTACAAAGAGTAGTATTTTGCCAGGAGGAATTATGGCTCGCATTTTGATCGTGGACGACTCGCCTACAGAGATTCGTAAAATTTCAACCATTCTAGAAAGCAACAATCATGAGGTGATTACCGCTGATAATGGTGCTGATGGCGTTGCTGTTGCGAGAGCAGAACAACCTGACCTAATCCTGATGGATGTCGTGATGCCAGGTTTAAATGGTTTTCAGGCCACTCGACAATTAACTCGAGCAACTGAAACTGCTGAAATTCCGGTAATTATCGTGACAACAAAAGACCAGGAAACAGACCGGGTATGGGGTACACGCCAAGGCGCCAAAGGATATCTTGTAAAACCTGTGCCAGAAAGTAGCCTGATTCAAACTATCAACGAATTGCTGGGTTAGGGTATTAACAGAGCATGAGCGCATCTTCTGCCAAGCAAGCTAGCCCCTTTGATATTCTAGCTGACATCGTAAACCGTAGCGTTAAGTACGCTGCGGGGCTGCCTGCGCAAGACGAAGCTGTAGAGTTATGGAATGGTATCGGCTTTACGATTGCCAACACTCAGTTCGTTGCTCCAATGGGTTCAGTATCTGAAATCCTGCACCTACCCAAGTACACCTCTGTTCCAGGTGTACGAAACTGGATGCTTGGTGTAGCAAACGTACGTGGCCGTCTACTTCCAATCATGGATTTAGCCTTATTTTTTGATGTTGAATCCAGCTCCAAAAAGAGCAGAGATAAACGAGTCTTAATCGTCGAGCACGGTGAGATTCTTAGCGGCTTTGTCGTAGATAGCGTTCACGGCATGCAGTACTTTTCAGCTGATAGCTTTCAAAAGAATGCTAACTCACTATTAGAAAAGTCAATCCAGCCTTTTATAAAAGGCGCATTTGAAAAGAACAATAGTCAATGGAATGTATTTGATACCTTCACACTGACAAACAATAAAAAGTTTCTTGATGTTGCAGTCAGGTAGTAACGCTGCTCATCATTTGAAAGCAGTAAATTGAAAAACAAACACTAGATCGTACAAGGCCGGGAGCCAGGAAATGAAAATCATATCTGGAAAATTTAGCACAGACCAGAGCGCCAACTCACAAATTCTTTTAGTGGGCTCAGCGCTGATCGTGTTATTGATTTCGCTTTTAGTTGTTTCATATTTTATCACTAGAGACGGTAACCACGATGTCGAATATGCCAGTCACGCTAGTGATTTGCGCGTACTGTCTCAAGAGGTCGCAAAGAACGCAACTGAAGCTGCTGCCGGTAAAGAAGAGGCCTTTGATCAGTTGAAGAAGTCTAGAGATGACTTTGAAAACAAGCTACAGTTAATCAACCAAGGTAATGATGAAACCGGCTTGCCGCCATCAAACCTTGCTGATGACGCCGGTGTAACCGACCTGTGGAAAACAGTAAAAAGCAATGCTGACCGTATCCTGGAAAACAAGGAAACGGTTTTGACCCTGCACCAGATCGCTGAAACATTAAACGAAACCATTCCTCAGCTCCAGATTGAGTATGAAGACGTGGTCATGATTCTACTTGAGAACGATGCTCCCGCAGACCAGATCTCAGTTGCTGAACGCCAGTCTCTTCGTGCAGAACGTATTGTACGTAGTGTTAACAACATCCTTACGGGTGATGAAGATGCCGCTATTGCAGCCAACCGCTTCGGTGAAGATGCGACACTATTCGGACGTGTAATGAACTCCATGTTTGAAGGCAATGAGGCTATGCAGATTTCTCAGGTAACTGACGAAGATGCTATCTACGGCCTTGAAGCGATCGCCGAGCTCTTTGAGTTTGTCGACAGTAACGTTAAAGCGATACTTGAAACCTCTCCCGAACTATTCAAAGTACGTAACGCTGCTAACTCTATCTTCGAAAATTCTATCGCACTGAAAAAAGATACATCTACTCTATCGAACCAGTTCCAAAACCAGGCTGATGACCGCTTCTTTAACCCGAATACGGCTTATATCATTCTAGCGCTAATCATCATGTTGATTGTTTATGCTGGCTGGTACTTATACCGCGAATCTCAAAATCGTCTGCAAATGACGGAAGAACAGAACGAACAGAACCAAAACGCAATCTTACGTTTACTTGATGAACTTGCCGACCTTGCTGATGGTGACCTGACAACAGAAGCAACAGTAACCGAGGATTTCACGGGTGCAATTGCTGACTCGATTAACTTCGCGATCGACCAAATGCGTGGCTTGGTAAAAGCTATTCGTGATACCGCCTTACAGGTTGCTTCATCAGCCCAGGAAACACAGGGCACAGCGATGCAGCTGGCTGAATCTTCAGAGCATCAGGCGCAAGAAATTGCGGGTGCTTCTGCCGCGGTTAACGAAATGGCGGTGTCTATCGACCAAGTATCATCTAACGCTGCAGAGTCTACTTCGGTTGCGGAAAGATCGGTAACCATCGCGAAGAAAGGTGCTGAAGTGGTACAAAATACCATCCACGGCATGGACACTATTCGTGAGCAGATTCAAGAAACATCAAAACGTATCAAACGCTTGGGTGAATCATCTCAGGAAATCGGGGATATCGTATCCTTGATCAACGACATTGCCGACCAGACCAACATTCTATCTTTGAACGCTGCGATTCAGGCATCGATGGCTGGGGATGCAGGTCGAGGCTTCGCGGTTGTTGCCGACGAAGTACAGAGACTGGCGGAACGTTCTTCTGCTGCAACCAAGCAGATTGAAGCACTGGTTAAAACCACTCAGACAGATACCAACGAAGCGGTAATCTCGATGGAACACACCACGGCAGAAGTGGTACGAGGAGCTCGACTTGCACAAGATGCGGGTGTTGCCCTAGAAGAAATCGAAACAGTTTCGATGAGTCTTGCAGACTTGATCCAGAATATCTCTAACGCGTCACGTCAACAGTCATTGTCGGCGGGTCACATTTCTAACACGATGAACGTTATTCAAGAGATTACCTCTCAAACTTCATCAGGTACGACGGCAACAGCGAAATCTATCGGTAACCTTGCTGAAATGGCTAGTCAGCTTCGAGCATCGGTGTCAGGCTTTAAGCTTCCTGCCGACGAAGGTGACTCAGAGTATTCTGAGGGCAACGATGAAGGTATCGTGTAATAAAGCGAGCTGATTGGCTGTAGGTAGTCGCAATGGAAGCCCTACTGAATCCTGACGTAGCACAAGCATGCGAGTATCCGGGTAATGAGTCACGAATGAACTGGGAATCAACGCCTTTTCCTGTGCTAACTGATGCTCAGTTTCATCAGTGGCAAGCATTACTTGAAGATCGAACTGGGATGTACATCTCGTACTATCACCGGTCGCTTCTCCAATCGAATCTAATCATTCGAATGAGAGAGATTGCATGCGCTAGCTTTGACGACTACTACGCAAAAGTATGTGCCAAGCCAAGCGGCATCGTCGAGTGGAACACTTTGCTCGATAGAGTGATGGTTCAGGAGACACGTTTTTACCGAAATCCTGAGTCGATGGAGTTATTTTGCGAATATCTAACTGATCAAATTCGCAGAAAATCTCGAAACGAAGCGATAAACATATGGAGTGTAGGTTGCAGCTCCGGAGAAGAACCATATACCTTGGCGATGCTTTGCCAACAAATGCTTCTGAAAGAAAAAAGAGCGTTAAGTAACTTTGGTGTTACTGCAACAGATATAAGCCTTCCGGTACTTAGTAAAGCTAGAGAAGGTATATATAACGTTCGTAAGCTGGTGGACCTAGATCGCAGATTGGTTGACCAGTATTTTGAGCAACTCAGCCCCGATATATATCGAGTCGGTAGTGAGCTCAAACAAAAAGTCTGTTTCTCGATGGCGAATATGATTGATGTTGATAAAAGCCCTCTGAGAAACATGGATACGATATATTGCCAGAATGTTCTGATTTACTTCCGCAAGGAATTAAAACACAACATTCTGAATAGTCTGGTAGAAAGGCTGGCCCCTAAAGGGCTGCTCGTAATTGGACAAGGCGAAGCTGTCGATTGGCAAAATCCACATGTTGAGCGAGTTCAAAACAATCAGACTTTGGCGTTTATTCGTCGAAATTAACACACAAAAACAACGCATTTATAGATTGGAGAAGTTATGGGTAATAACCATGACTACATAGCCTTAGACTGGGTTAAAGGCGAAATTAAACAAACATTGTCCCAAGCTCAAATAGCGTTGGAGGCTTATGTCGAGAACAAAGAAGACACGCCTCAAATTACCTTCTGCTTGAATTATATTCATCAAGTTCACGGTACGCTTCAAATGGTAGAGTTCTACGGCGCTGCTTTACTCGCCGAAGAAATGGAGAAACTATGCCAGGCATTGATTGAAGACAAGGTCGCCAGTCTACAGGAAGCTCTAGAAGTCTTAATGGACTCTTTGCTGCAACTTGAGAACTATCTGGAGCATATACAAAAAGGGCAGCGTGACTTGCCTGTGGTACTGCTTCCAATATTAAATGATCTTCGTGCTCTGCAGGGCCAGCCTTTATTATCTGACACCTCCTTATTTACGCCTGACTTATCTGCGGCGGCGATAACACCCGACATTGCGCACAATCAGCGTATGCAGGACGAACAAGTTATTGCCAACTTGCGTAAACTTCGACAGATGTTTCAGTTCTCTCTTGCTGGCGTCATTAGAAATCAGGATCTTGCTGAAAACTTTTCCTACCTTTATAAAGTCGTATCTCGTCTCGAGAAATTTTGCCAGGGAACACCCATTGGAAAAATCTGGTGGGTAGCCGTTGGTTTCCTCGATGCTATTCGAGGCGATGAAGAAGGTATCAGCTCTGCAACAAAGCAACTCTTGCGTGAGCTCGATCACCAAATAAAACTGATGATCGATGAACCGCAGACCATTCTAGCGAAGCCTTTACCGACGGACTTACTAAAGAATTTACTGTATTACGTTGCAAAAAGTGCAATTGACAGTCAGCGCATCCAAGAGCTAAAAGCGTCCTTTAGCTTGGCTCAAGCCTTACCAAGCGAACAAGAAGTTGATGCCGAGCGTGAGAAACTGCATCGTCCAGGCGCTGAAACAATGAGCTCAGTTGTTGAGGTCTTAAGTGAAGAACTCAGCCACGTCAAAGAACAGCTAGATCTATACGTTCGCGATGACGATAAAGACAATACTCAGCTGCTTGAGCTAGTACCTCAATTAACTCAAATTGCTAATACCATGGCTGTTCTGGGCTTAGGTGTAGCCCGCAAGCTGGTGCTAGAGCAAATTAGCCGCATAGAAGAAATCGCTGAAAGCAGTGAACCAGCTAGCGACCAAGTATTAATGGATATGGCAGGTGCCCTGCTATATGTCGAAGCTAATCTGAGCTCACTCAGCGATGCGAGAGAACAGAGTGAAGAAGAGCAAAACGAATTTGTTGTACCCGCTGAACACTTCGAAAGTGCGCATAATGCCGTTATCTATGAATCACGAAATGGCTTGGAACAAGCAAAAAACAGCATCGTCAACTTTATAGCATCTCAGTGGGATCACGCCGAGATAGAGGATGTCCCAGACCTCTTAGACAGTATTCGCGGTGGCTTACAAATCATCCCGCTTACACAGGCGGCAAAGCTTCTTGAGTCTTGCAGCACCTATATTCGTGACTCCTTATTAAGCGATAAGCATATTCCTGACTGGCAACAACTGGATCGTCTCGCCGATGCGATTACCAGTATTGAGTATTATATGGAGCGCCTCTCAGAAGGGGCTCAAGACAATGACGGTATACTTAAGGTTGCCGAAGAGAGCGTCTCTAAACTTGGCTTTCCGACTCACGAAACCACAGAAGAGTCTAGCCCTGTCCTATCTCAACACCATATCTCTGATGTGGCTTCGGAATCACCCGATTCGATTGAGAAAGAAAGTGATGAAGGACTCATTGACGAAGATATTCTAGAAATATTTATGGAAGAAGTTGCCGAAGTCATGGACGAGATCCAGGTGGCTATGGCACAGCTTCGAGCAACACCTGAAGATCAAGCCGCTCTGCAAAACCTCCGCAGAGCCTTCCATACGCTCAAAGGCAGTGGCCGCCTGGTTGGCGCAAAAGTCATTGCTGAAATTGCATGGCCGATAGAGAACTTACTAAATAAACATCTCGATGCTGCAATGAGCCTAGAAATGGAAGTCTTCGACCTCCTCGATTCAGTTATTGAAAAGCTTCCTGAACTAACCGAAGATTTTTCCCAGCAGCGTGAATCAACACAGTACGAGCATCTAATAAGCCGCGCTGATATGTTGTCGGGCAACGAAACTCGTGTTGTCCATAAAACAATGTCCCCTGCAACATCGAAGTCTTCAGCAGAAGAGCAAACTGGGTCCGAAGCTACAGAGACTCAGTCAGCGTCAGAACCAGCACTACCTTCTGACAGCCTTGAACCAGAAACTGAGTCAAGCCCGGAAACAAACAATGAAGCTGCTGCTGAAGCAGAGCAAGAAGAGGACATCCAGGATTCCTGGGACGATGATGAAGACGATCTAATCGATGATGAAATCCTCGAGATTTTTATCGAAGAGGCCGGCGAAGTACTAGAAGCAATCGATACTCACTTGCCAACCTATCTGGCTGCTCATGACGACCAGGATTCACTAACCGAGCTTCGTCGAGCCTTCCATACCCTGAAAGGCAGCGGACGAATGGTTAACGCCAACATCATTGGCGAAGCCGCTTGGGCAATCGAAAATCTTCTGAACCGCATTATTGATGGTTCGGTAATGATGAATGAAAGCATTGCCGAGCTTATCCAATTAGTCGTCGATAATATTCCCAAACTAATTGAGTGCTTTGAAAAAAGACAACGCCCAGACTTTGATCTAAAGCGCGTTGAGAATCACGCTGCAGCCTTGGTTGCCGGTGATTTTGTTAAGCCTCTAGGTAGCTTACAACGATCCTCGCAAGAAACATCCGCAGCAAGTGGTGCGACAGAGGCTCCGAGCGCAGAACAAGGTACAGTTGGAATCGACGATACGCTACTCGATATATTCAGAAACGAGGCCACTTCTCATGTCGCAACTGTCCTAGAATTTGTTGATCGTGCAGCGAATGACAGTATCGATATTGATGATGATTTATCTAGAGCGCTTCATACACTCAAAGGCAGTGCAAACACAGCTAATATAAGACCGATTGCGGAGATCGCAGTACCCGTTGAACAATTTATCAAGGAAGCACGTGCTAATAACATTCAGGCTGATCAAGATATAGCCTCGATGTTATCGGATGCTATGCATTTTATTCAACAAGGCATCTCACAACTTGATAACAATCCCGATGGGCAACTTTCAGGTACGGATGAGTTTCTCTCTGGCCTTAAATCACTCCAGTCCAAAGTATTTAGCGCACAAAGTGATGAACTCCAGTCGCTTGAAGAAGCCTCACAAGATCCGCAGATTATCAATATCTTCCTCACCGAAGGTCTGGATATATTGCTGGATGCTGAAAGTATTCTTAACCAATGGGAACACAGCCCTGTATCCGTTAACGAGCTAACTAAACTTTACGGCGAAGTAAAAACACTCCACCGAGGCGCCAAGGTTGCCGGGCTTGAAAACATTGCAGAACTCTGTGAATGCCTGGAAAGCTGCTACGGCAGTATTGATATCGAAAATGATAGACCTAGCCCGGTTTTTGTTAATGATATCAAACGTGGTCACGAAGCATTGATCGATATGATGGATCAACTAGCAGCGGGTTTAACTCTAAACCTTGATAACAAGCTGCTTGCGGAATTACGCGAACATATTGCTGACCATAGCCATGTTATTGAAGATAGTCCGGTAGAAAGTCAAAGTGTATCAACTCAAGAAGATAGCTTAAACGAGAAGCTCGACCAGCTAGAGAAAGAGTTGGATGACGTATTACCTACCTACTCCGCTACCACAGATGAAGTGGAGGAAGAAGCAAGCGTTGAACTCGACGATGAAGCCATTATGGATGCCGATTTGGCTGAAATATTCCTCGAGGAAGCTAATGAGCTAGTCAATGGAATCAACCCTGCACTAGACAAACTTAAACAACAACCAGGTAATGAACACGTTATCCTGCAATTACAACGAGACATGCATACACTCAAAGGTGGTGCACGTTTGGCAGGCTTCGAAGCGGTTGGCGATTTAAGTGATATCCTTGAGAAACTATTTGAAAAACTAATCGATTACAAAGCTGATGCCTCCAGCCTGATGTTATCGCTACTTGAAGAGTCTTCGCAGGCTCTAGAAGCAATGCTTAAGTCTATCCAGGCTTTGCAACCTTGCCAGCCTCAAGATGAGCTGGTCACGAATATCACTTCAATTGTTGATGATTTGCGTGTTAACACCCCACTTGTTGAAGAAGATATCGCTCCAGAAAATGAACAGCCCTCTGAATCACAAACGACAAGTCCTAGCCAGGTCTTATTAGACTTGGATCCGGAATTAGCCGAGATATTTTTAGAAGAAGCCCAAGAAATAATCGACAGTTCTGGCGAACTATTGCACCAATGGGAATCCGACGTCTTTAATATCGAGGTTGTTGGCGAGCTACAGCGTGAATTGCACACCCTTAAAGGCGGTGCTCGAATGGCCGAAATCAACCCTATTGGTGATCTTGCACACGAACTGGAAACCTTATTCGAGTCTATTGTTAATAAGCAGCTTGATGCGACACAAGACATGACGGCTCTTTGCTTAAGCTGTCATGATGCCTTAGCTAATATGGTTGAAGCGGTTCAACAAGGTTCAGCTATCAATGGCGCAGATGAACTTCTCAATAAGATCAAGCAAGTCACCACTGGCTCACCAGTAGAGACTTCTGAGCCAGAAGAACTTGAAATCAAAAGCCCTGTTGAAACACCGGTTGAAGAGCCTGAAAGCATTGAAGTCAGTGCGCCTACAACCATAGATGAAGATGATCTTGAAGCAGACCTACTTCCCTTATTTATAGACGAAAGCAAGGATATTCTTTCTGCTGCTGCCGAGTATTTGGAGCACTGGCGCGAGGATGAAGACTTCATCGAAGGTATTGTTGAGTTACAAAGGGAAATGCATACCCTGAAAGGGGGAGCGAGACTTGCTGACGTTGACCCGATCGGCGACTTAGCTGAAGCCGTCAACACTCGTTTAGAGCAGATGATAGACGGTCAACTAAATGACCCTGAAGGCTTGTACCA
>NZ_LWGG01000865.1:0-15970 GCF_001635365.1 Oleiphilus sp. HI0128
TTTGGTGCATGCAAGGATATTGCAATCGAGGCATCGGTAAATTCGCCCATTCGATCCATTGCTGGCACGACACCAGCAGTACTGATTGTCAGACGCTTCTTGGAAATGCTGTAAGCGAAATCATCCATCATGATGTCTACAGCATCCATGACATTGTCAAAATTTAACAGCGGCTCGCCCATACCCATAAACACAACATTTGTTACGGGACGATCTTTTACCCGGTCGAGTTCTTCAAAGGAGGCAATAGCATTCCAAATCTGGCCAACAATCTCTTCTGTAGACAAGTTACGATTAAAACCCTGCTTACCAGTAGAACAAAAACTACAATCCAGAGCGCAACCGATTTGAGAAGAAATACACAAGGTTCCACGGTCACCTTCAGGAATAAGCACCGTCTCGATACTACTACCGCCAGGCATCTGCATCACCCACTTACGAGTTCCATCTGACGAGATATCCTGATAGATAATATCTGGCCCTTCAATCGTTGCGATCTTTGAAAGTTTTTCACGCAGCGCTTTGCTGATATTGGTCATTTCGTCGAAGTTATGCACACCATATTGATGAATCCATTGCATGATTTGTTTGGCACGAAACGGTTTCTCACCGATCCCCTCCAGGAAATCCAGCATTTTTTGCCGTGGAAGACCCAACAAATTAACTTTTTTGGTTTCTGGTGTTACATCTGCGCTCATAAATTCTCTCGCGTAAAAATACTGCCGAACTGCATGTTTATTCACCCAATCATTCAAATTATTGAGCGAAGTCTACTCGTTATTAATCCGGCTATAATAACGACAAAAAGCAGGATCCTTTCTCTGAGCGTCTATTTGAGGCGCTACAGGGAATGGTATCCTGCTTGCTTTAGGCTAATGTAGCCTTAGCCGCGTGGGCAAATCTCTGCATCTGCGAAGAAGTAAGATACTTCACGAGCTGCTGATTCAGTTGAATCAGAACCGTGTACTGCGTTCGCATCGATAGACTCTGCGAAGTCTGCACGGATTGTACCTTCTGCTGCTTCTTTAGGGTTTGTTGCACCCATTAGGTCACGGTGAGCAAGAACTGCGTTTTCACCTTCTAGAACCTGAACAACAACCGGTCCAGACGTCATGAATGAAACCAAGTCACCATAGAAAGGACGTTCTTTGTGCTCAGCGTAGAAACCGCCAGCTTTTTCATCATCCATGTGGATCATTTTTGAAGCAACAATCTTTAGTCCAGCTTTTTCAAAACGGCTGTAGATTTTACCAATTACATTTTTTGCTACTGCATCAGGTTTGATGATTGAAAGAGTGCGTTCTACCGCCATGAGCTTATCTCCAAAGTAAGTTTAAAAGTTAAAAAATTGTGGCGGGATTATACAGGGCAAAGCAGAAAAAAGACACTCACCAATAACGCCATTAAAAAATATTAAAACAAAGAACTCTAGCAGCCTTTTAGCCCAATAAACTAGCGAACTCTAGCCCTTCATTCGCGTGACTGCCGAGCAGAGCATCTCAGCGGCCTTCAGCACTTCATCTTTAGTTGTGAAACGACCAAAGGAAAAACGCAAGGCGCTCAATGCCAATTCGTCAGACAAGCCCATAGCTGTCAACACATGCGATGGAGACATGCTAGCCGAGGTGCACGCGGAGCCTGACGAAATCGCTAACTGTGGCAGAGCAGAAAGCAAGACCTGCCCATCCAAGCCCTCAAATGACAGATTTAAAATACCTGAAATCGAATGCTCGAACTGACCGTTTACACGCACACAACCCAAGCCCGAAATACGTTCCATAAACAGGGATTTAAGATCAGAGATACTGACCTGTTCTTCCGTCATTGATGCCGCTGCAATCTCGAAGGCCTCTCCCATCGCAACGATCTGGTGCGAAGGTAAAGTACCAGAACGCATTCCTCGCTCATGGCCACCACCATGTATTTGCGCTGGAAGAGTGAAATCAGCTTTGCGCCGTACATATAAGGCACCAATACCTTTCGGACCATAGATTTTGTGAGCACACATTGAAATCATATCGGCACGTAATTCGTTCGTGTCTACTTTTAGTTTTCCTGCACTCTGCGCAGCATCGATATGAAAAAGAATCCCCTTCGATTCCGTAAGTCTGGAGATTTCATAGACATCATTAATCGCACCAGTTTCATTGTTCACATGCATCAAGGAGACCAAAACCGTATCAGGGCGAAGTGCCTGCGCTACATCATCAACTGAGATTCCCCCACTGACGCGAGGCTTCAACCAAGTCACCGAATAACCCTGCGACTCTAAGAACTTGACGCTATCAATAACTGCCTTGTGCTCAGTCATCGATGTAACAATATGCTTACCCTGCGACTTACGCGCCAACACCGCACCTTTAATTGCTAAGTTATTCGCTTCTGTCGCACCAGAGGTCCAGACAATCTCTCGCGTATCCGCGCATAATAAGCTGGCAACTTGCTTTCGCCCATGCTCGACAGCGGCTTCTGCTTGCCAACCATATATATGAGAACGGGAGGCTGGATTGGCAAAGACACCGTCCATCGTCAGAAACTTGGACATTTTTTCAGCTACACGCAAATCAACAGGAGTAGTCGCCGCATAATCGAGGTAAATAGGCTTATTCATAGATTAGGGTTCACAAAATAATACAGACTAAATTTTGCGCGTATTATATAGAGAGGAAGTTCTGATTACCATGAACGTAAATTGACCGACAAGCACAACTACTGCAATAGAAAAGAGCCCGCAGAATGCTATATATCTAATAAACTTGAGTTAATAAGTTCTGCCGCTTCATTCTGACGAATAGCAGTAACCTGAACCTCTCGTTTGTTCATAAGGTCTTGAAGACTTATAGAATTTAGAAAACTATGTATTTGCTGGCTAAGATCCATCCATAAATGATGAGTGAGGCACTGCTCGCCGTCCTGACAACCGCCTTTCTCAGCTTTTTCCTCCACACCCTCACGGCTTTTGGCGCCGCAACGAGTTGTATCAATTGACTCATCAACAGCATCAATAACGGCGGCAACTGAAATATCAGCAGCCTCAACATTTAGCTGATAACCGCCTCCCGGACCACGTATACTTCTAACCAGCTTACGTTGTCTAAGTTTCGAAAACAGCTGTTCCAAATAAGAAAGAGAGATACCCTGCCTAAGCGAGATATCTGCTAAGGCAACCGGGTTATGACAAGCATGCAGCGCAAGATCAAGCATTGCAGTGACTGCATATCTACCTTTTGTGGTTAGGCGCATTGCTTAATTCATGTCTCTTGAAGTGTTTATAGTCAGCATCGGAGCGATGCATTGCTGAAAAATTATCTATTACCTGAGTAATTTAATCAAGTATTCTCAAGCCTCTCCCCAATAATTGAGACATTAGCCCTTCACCAAATCGAACTATTACTTAATATCTTTAAAACAGCACATGTCATCTTCATCAATAGAAGGTACAGCCTCTTTGTTATAACCGTCATCAAGCTTACGTAAGGATTTGCACATTTCATTCATCCGTTCATCAACCATATGCATATGATCCAGCATACTTCTAATCGAACGCGCAACCGGGTCGGGCATCTCATCACTTAAGCCATAAGCATCAAAGCCAAAGTTCTCTTCCATTTTCTTACGCTTACTGTCATCCGGGGTAGCCGTTTCAGGAACTGATTTGAGAATAATTCGTCCCGGGATTCCAACTACGGTTGCTTCAGCCGGGACTTCTTTAGTAACAACTGCATTTGAACCAATCTTAGCATTTTGCCCTACATCAAAGGGCCCAAGTACCTTGGCACCCGCGCCAACCACCACACCATCCTGAAGCGTTGGGTGACGCTTACCTTTGTTCCAACTTGTGCCCCCCAAGGTAACCCCCTGGTAAAGGGTAACATCATCTCCAATTACTGCGGTTTCGCCAATCACTACACCCATGCCATGATCGATAAAAAAGCGCTTACCTATTTGTGCCCCCGGGTGGATTTCTATTCCCGTGAGCCAGCGACTAAAAGTTGAAAGGGAGCGCCCAAGCCAACGAAAATTTCTGAGCCAGAGCTTATGGGCTAGTCGATGTAGCAGCAAGGCATGTAAACCAGGATAATTCGTTAACACCTCAAAGGTGTTTCTTGCTGCAGGATCACGATCAAATACACTCTGAATATCGTCTTTCAAGCCTTCAAACATAAAATTTCCTATCTAGCCCCGAAAATATGGAGCTTCTATTTTTTTCGACCAAACTTGAGCGTTGCCGTCAATATGCCGCGTAATATATTAACTTCCATCTTATCTAGGTGAACTCGCTGATATAAGCGCCGCAACCTTGTCATCAACTGACGAGGATTATCCGGGTCATGAAAGCCTACTTCTATTAGCGTTTTTTCTAGATGACTAAAATACCCTTCAACTTCGGACACAGTTGCTAGCGGCTCATCCCAAGATTCATCTTGAGAGGAAACACTGGCCAATGAATGGTGTTTGGGGGCAGTTACAGATTTATCAACGCTTTCGGTCAAACAATCTGGTCGATATAGCAAAGCCATTCGCAGCTCATAGCTAAGTAACTGAACCGCCATGGCTAAATTTAGTGAGGAAAAACTCTCTACTGCTGGAATATTTACATGATAATGACAGCGGTGCAGTTCCTCATTACTCAAGCCACTCGCCTCATTACCGAATATAAGCGACACCGAACTGCCACACTCATTAGAGTCGATGTTTTCATCTGCTAAAACCTTGTCAAGCACTAAGGAAGCACAGTCTCTAGGGTTCATAAGCGGCCAAGTCATTTTACGACTGCGGGCACTAGCACCAATCACTATCTGACTACCAGCCAAAGCCTCATCAAGCGAAGTGCAGACCATTGCTTTTGCCAGAATATCTTCAGCCCCTGAAGCTCGCCTAATCGCATCGTGAGTATTTAAGGGAGACAAATAAACAATTTCACCATGCTCATCTTTTTCATAGGCTTCTGATGGCGAGACCAAGACCAGGCGACTTAAGCCCATATTTTTCATTGCACGAGCAACTGCACCGACATTTCCCGGATGACTAGTTCTAACCAATACAACTGTCACCAGGTCACTCAGTTTTTCTTCACGACTAAGCGCTATATTATTTTGAGTCACTGGCAATATCCAAAAATATCATACTATCTAAAGAAGCTGGATTTACCAGACTCTTAAAGGAATCTATCAACGCTCTCCCCTCTTTTGCAGGCACCGACAAAGCCATGCGAACAGCAGAGCCTGCCATATGCGAAAGTAGGAAACCAACCTGTTGTAACTTTTCCCAATACTGTTCATCGTAGTATTGCTTAATACAATCAACAATTAGCTTCGTTACGCGGCGACTATCTTCGATATCCAAATCCTGTAAGGATTTGTCTGCCGAAACACTTACCCAGATATCCATCATGGCAGGCTCAGAAAGGTATTCTTGATAGTAGCTCTCAATAACCTCTTGCAACACAAAGCATGCCTCTTCTTTTGAGCGCGTCACCGGCAAGGCTTCAGACAAAGAGCTAAATGATTGATCAAAGGTATCCTGAGCTAGCGCTAAGGTAATCGCATTTTTACTAGGAAAGTACTGATATATAGAAGCTGGGGTAACACCAGCACGCTCCGAAATTTCGTGAATTTTAAGTTGGGCGCTGCCCTTTTCAGAAATTAAGGATTTTGCTGCATTCAGAATTGCGTCGACACGCTTTTTACTTCTTGCCTGAGTCGGCCTGCGACGACTGTCATTTGTTTTATCTTGCAAAGTTGTTCCATATAATTGCGAATAAATTATAAGGTGACCAGGCTGCTAGATGTACACACTCTGAAAATTCACCAACTAGAGCGCTAGTTTAACGCCGTTTTAATCTAGATGGGAGTACCTAATCAAGATTTGCTCACCGGGACCCTCTGAATAGCACCTTGGAGATTTCTATATTCGCGTGCCTCTGTCACATTTTTTTGCTATGATCCGCCCCACTTGGTCTCCAGTACGCTGGACTGCACCATACGCTCTTTATCAATTCGTTCTTTTGTCATTCACTTTTTATATGTAAGTGGTAACTATGAAGCCTATTTTAAATATTGCTTTGCGCGCTTCTCGTCAAGCATGCGAATATATTAATCAAAGTATCGATAAAAATGATCCAAACCAATCTGACCCTAATGCTAATGAAAAGCTGGTCAGCCATCTTGAATCTACTTTATTTCAAACCTTCTTTGATAGCCTAAAGAAAGCCAACCCAACCCACTTCATTATCGCACCCGATGAAACACCTAGCGACGTAAAAGAAGATAGCTGGCAAGTTAACGGCTTTCACGCGCCCTACAACCTGCTACGAAAAATCCCAGCAACGGCTTTTTCACTTGTTCATAAGTCTTCAGGAAAATCTCAAAACGCCTTACTTGTTAACCCGACAAATGGTGATGAATACACAGCAAGCCGTGGAAGCGGAGCAGCACTTAATGGCAGAAGAATTCGTTGTACCTCTCCTAAATCGCTAGCTGAAGCGACGGTTGCAATCAATACCATAAATCAATTCGACTCACCTGCCGAATCTCACGTCATTGCTGACTTTATTAGTGAAGTGGGAAGCAATGTCGGTCAAATGCAGGTTAGCAATTGCGATGCTCTTGATGTCGCCATGGTTGCCGCTGGCCAAATTGATGCAGCAATACTAACCAAGGTAAACGCTAAAGAGCTTGAAGCAGCTCTGCTGCTATGCCAGGAGTCTGGCGCACTGACAGGTACACTAAACGGCGGTGTATTTAGCGATAAAGAAGACAAAATCATCGTTGCCAATCCAAAGCTCTTTAAAGCATTGGTCCAGCGCTTTAATACTTTTCAAACACGCCTCTAAGGTAGCGCGTTTGAGAGCGCTAAATACTAGCCATAAAAAAGGGAGCTTCTGCTCCCTTTTTTATGGCTAGTATTTGACTACCTGACTTTAAGGTTGGTCATCAATAGCGTTTCCTTCCTCGTCCTCGACAACTGGAGCAATCAAATCTTCTTTGCTCACACCCATCGACAACAAGACATTACTAGCAACATAAATAGATGAATACGTACCCACTAACACACCAATCAAAAGCGCCTTAGCAAAGCCGTTAATCATTTCACCACCAAGAAAGTACAAGGCAAACAGCACTAACAAAGTCGTCGCCGATGTAACCAAGGTTCGAGATAAAGTTTGTGTCAACGAAATGTTAATGACTTCATCAGGCTCTGACTTTCTTAACTTTCTGAAGTTTTCCCTAATACGGTCGGATACAACAATCGTGTCATTCAAGGAATAACCAATTACCGCTAGTAGAGCAGCCAATACGGTTAAGTCGAAATCCCAACCCAGAATGGAAAAAGCACCAATAACGATAATGACATCATGTATCAAAGCCGATACAGCACCTACCGAGAACTTGAACTGAAACCTGACAGCAACATAGAACATGACCAAACCCAAGGCCAACAGCAAGCCAATGCCGCCCTGCTCTCTTAACTCTTCACCAACCTGTGCGCCAACAAATTCAGCTCTGGTCAGCTCTAGCTGCACACCATTCGCAGACAAGGTGCTCGCGACTTGCGCACCAACCTTATCGTTAAACGACTCAGACAAGCGAACCAACACAGATGTTGCTGCACCAAAGTTTTGTACAACTAATTTCTCATAACCCGCTGCAAGCAACTGCTCACGCACTTCTTCAAGGTTCGGCGCTTCTTGGTATTCAACCTCTACCAGCGTCCCCCCTGTAAAATCCAAACCCAAAGCCAGACCTTTCACACCAAGCGAAGTAATTGAGGCAAGCAATAAGATGATCGAGAATGCCGCGGCAATCTTACGTTTGCCCATAAAATCTATTGTATTGTTCATCCTGAGCACCTTACCCTATCGAAATTTTCTTCAGCTGACGGCCGCCATAGGCCAAGTTAACAATCGCTCGCGTCAGTACGACAGAAGTGAAGAGCGAAGTCATAATACCGAGTGACAATGTCACCGCAAAACCTTTAACCGGGCCAGTTCCTACCGCAAACAAGATAACCGCAGCAATCAACGTGGTTATATTTGCATCGAAAATCGCTACAAATGCTCGACTATAGCCGGCATGAATAGCTTGCTGAGGAGAAAGACCGTTTGCCAGCTCCTCGCGGATACGAGCAAAGATCAACACGTTTGCATCAACCGCCATACCGACAGTCAGTACAATACCAGCGATGCCTGGCAGGGTAAGTGTGGCAGAGATCATCGACATTAATGCACACAATAGAATGACGTTTATTGCTAGAGCAATATTCGCGACAACACCAAATGCCCGGTAGTAAACAAGCATAAACAATAAGACCAAAGCGAAACCGATTTGAACGGACATCAAACCCGCGTCGATATTTGCCTGCCCCAGGCTAGGCCCAACTGTACGCTCTTCAACAAAGTAAATTGGCGCTGCAAGCGAACCCGCTCTAAGAAGCAATGCCAGTTCAGCAGCTTCGGTGGCTGAGTCCAGACCGGTAATACGGAAGCTGTTACCAAACGCCCCCTGTATCGTTGCCAAGTTAATAATCTGGCGAATCTCACGGTTACGACGCTCTGTTACTTCTTCACCGTCGACTATTTTCTTAATTAGCTCAGACTTCTGCTCGATAAATAAAACACCCATGCGGCGCTTTAAGTTTCGCTTGGTCACTTCAAGCATCAACTTACCGCCCTTACCGTCAAGGTCGATATTAACCTGTGCCACTCCGTTTTCATCAAAACTCGCACGAGCATTCGATACATTGCTTCCCGTGACGATAATATCTTTTTCCAGGTAAGCGGTACGTCCTTTCTCACTCTTGAAGTCAAACTGCTGCATTTCTCGGCTAGAAGCGCTCGACTTAGCCTCTAGACGAAACTCCAGGTTTGCTGTTTTACCAATAATACGTTTTGCTGCCGCCGTATCCTGAACACCAGGGAGCTCAACCACGATACGGTTACGCCCCTGACGCTGAACCAAAGGCTCAGCAACACCCAGTTCGTTAACACGATTTCTAAGCGTAATCAGGTTTTGTTGAACAGCATAATCTTCAATCTCTTTAATTCGCGCTTCAGATAGTTTTAGCAATAAGAAGAAGCTTTCATCTTCTTCGATTGTTGTACGTGTAAACTGACGATATTCTGATGCGGCAAGCGAAACCGCTTTGTCCAATTCCTTTTCAGACTTGAACTTAACCTTGAGGCCATCAGTGCCTTCAACCAATACCGAACGATAGCGAATTTTTTCACTACGCATCGCTGTTTTAATATCACTCATTGAGACTTGAAGCTTTTGACTCAAAGCTTTATCCATATCAACTTCGAGTAAGAAGTGAACACCACCTCGCAAATCTAGACCAAGTTTCATAGGTCCAGCACCCATAGACTTAAGCCAATCAGGTGTGCTTGGTGCCATATTTAGCGCCGCAATATAATCACTACCCAAAACATCGCTTAGGACTTCTTTTGCAGATAATTGAGCTTCGTTGTCATAGAAACGAACCAAAAGGTTATTACCATTTAACTCCGCATGCTTAACAACAACATTATTTTTCTCTAATACGCTAACGACCCGCTTCTGTAGAGCATCGTCTGCTTTTAGCGAGCTTTGCGTTCCGGTCACCTGCACAGCAAAGTCATCAGGATAGAGATTAGGTAATGAGTACACTGCACCCAATGCCAGGGTGATCAGTATGAGAATATATTTCCACGCGGGGTATGTATTGAGCATCTTAGCTCCAGATCCTTTCGGTATTATTCAAAGTAATTGAGTGTGCAGGTGTTATATCACGACGCAGACCCTGTTACGCGAACAAAGCCTAAACAAACGTAAAAACATCTCGATTAGCCTAGTCGCTCACCCTTTGTGAGCGACTAACACTGATTTAGATACCTTTTAAGGTGCCTTTTGGTAATGCTGAGGCAACTGCTACTTTCTGAATGTTCATTTCAACACCCTCAGAAACTTCAACCTTAACAAACTCTTCTGAAACTTTTGTGACCTTACCAGCGATACCGCCATTCGTCACAATCTCGTCACCTTTGCTTAATTCAGAAACCAGATTTCTATGCTCTTTGGCACGCTTTGACTGTGGCCTCCACATCAAGAAGTAAAAAATCAGGATAAAGCCACCAAAGAATACCAACTGCATCATTGCACTTGGGCCTTGAGGTGAAACAGGCGCGCCTTCAGCCAGGCTAAGCGCAGAGTACATGCAGAAAGTCAGAAACAGACCAATTTTAGCGATTAATTTCATTAAGGGTTCCCCTTGTTTAGTTCTAATAGTTAGCAGTAAAATTTTTTAACTGAGCAACACTTTATTCTGCTGCGCCAGCTGTTAATTCTGGTGTTGTTTCGCCTCTTTGGGCATAGAAGGTATCAACAAAGGCCGACAATTTACCTTGTTCGATGGCCTGACGCAATCCACTCATTAAGTTCTGATAATATCTTAGGTTATGAATTGTGTTGAGTTGCGCGCCTAGCATCTCTTTACACTTATCTAAATGATGAAGATAGCTACGACTAAAGTTCTTACAGGTATAGCAGTCACATTGTTCATCGAGCGGAGATGGGTCTTCTTTATGAGCTGAATTTCTTATCTTGATAACACCCGTTGAAGTAAACAAATGGCCGTTGCGAGCATTTCTTGTCGGCATTACGCAGTCAAACATATCGATACCGCGACGAACAGACTCAACCAAGTCTTCAGGCTTCCCTACTCCCATTAAATAACGAGGCTTATCTTCAGGCATTTTATAGCCGATATGATCAAGCACCTTCATCATTTCTTCTTTCGGTTCACCAACAGATAAGCCACCAATGGCATAACCATCGAAGCCAATATTGGCTAAGCCTTCCAGGCTTTCATCACGCAAGTGCTCATACATTCCGCCCTGCACAATGCCAAATAAAGCTGAAGGGTTATCACCGTGAGCCTGTTTACTACGTTCAGCCCAGCGCATCGATAGCTCCATTGAACTACGTGCTTCTTCTTCCGTTGCAGGGTAAGGCGTACATTCGTCAAAAATCATAACGATATCTGAACCAAGCTTACGCTGAACTTCCATTGAGATTTCAGGCGTCAGCTCTACTTTAGAACCATTGATAGGGGACTTGAATGTTACACCCTTCTCGCTGATCTTACGCATATCTCCGAGGCTAAAAACCTGAAAACCTCCAGAATCAGTCAGAATTGGTTTATCCCATTGGATAAAGTCATGCAAAGTACCATGTTTCTCAACAATGTCGGTGCCCGGTCTTAGCATTAGATGAAAAGTATTTCCGAGAATAATATCCGCGCCAATCTCTTCGATATCCTTAGGTAGCATGCCTTTTACCGTACCGTAAGTGCCAACCGGCATAAACGCAGGGGTCTGTATTTTCCCACGTGGAAAGTCAATTTCTCCACGTCGAGCCAAGCCATCTGTCTGGCTGACCTTAAAGGACATACAACAATTCGATTCACTCAATGTATTACTCCGAAATATTCCCGCTAGAGGGATTTAGAAACATCGCATCACCATAACTGAAAAAGCGATACTTATTTGCAACAGCCTGCTCATAAGCATTTAAGATATTTGCCTGGCCTGAAAATGCAGATACCAACATTAATAGGGTCGATTTCGGCAAATGAAAGTTAGTAATCAGTGCATCGACACTTTTAAACTCATAACCTGGGAAAATAAATATCTCAGTATCACCGGTAAAAGCCTTAAGCTCGCCTGACTGGCTGGCAGATTCAAGACTACGAACACTAGTTGTGCCGACGCAAATAACACGACCACCTTTTCGACGAGTCGCAGTCACTTTATCAACCACGTCTTGAGTCACTTCAATCCATTCCGAATGCATTTCGTGGTCTTTAATATCGTCAACCTTTACTGGCTGGAAGGTTCCAGCACCAACATGCAAGGTAACAAAAGCTGTATCAACGCCTTTTGCTTTAAGCCTTTCAATAAGCTCATCATCAAAGTGCAAGCCTGCCGTAGGCGCTGCTGCCGCGCCTGGCTTATCGGCATAGACAGTTTGATAACGATCCTGATCCATATCCTCATCACCACGCTCAATATACGGAGGTAAAGGAATGTGGCCGTACTTTTCAAGCAGATCAAAAACCTCTAAAGACTCGGTCTCAAGAATAAACAGTGCATTCTGTCGCCCCTTCATTTCGATTACTTGCGTGCTACCATCGTCGGTATCAACAAGAATCTTGCTACCTTCTTTAGGGGAACGGCTAGACCTGACATGCGCTAAAAACGTATGACTATCAATCATTCGCTCAAAAAGAATTTCCAGTTTGCCGCCACTTTCTTTCTTCGCAAACAAACGCGCTGGAACAACCTTGGTATCATTGAATACCAGTAAGTCGTTTTCATTAACCAGCTCATAAACATCAGCAAAGGATCGATGAGCTAGTTTCCCCTCACTACCTTCGACCACCAACAAACGGCTTTGGCTTCGCTCTTCTGTCGGGTAGTTAGCAATTAGCTCGGGCGGCAAGTCAAAATCAAAATCAGAAACTTTCATACCGTCTTAGATTCTCGGTGTTTCACAGACAACGTCAGCATTTTGAGCACGATGGCGCATTAGGTGATCCAACAAAACCATTGCCATCATCGCTTCAGCAATGGGCGTAGCACGAATACCCACGCATGGGTCGTGACGGCCTTTGGTTGATACTTCAATCTGATTGCCTGCTGTATCGATACTTTTACCCGGCAAATGAATGCTTGAGGTCGGCTTCAAAGCCATATGCGCAACAATATCCTGCCCTGTTGAAATACCGCCTAAGACACCGCCCGCGTGATTCGAAAGAAACCCTTCCGGCGTCATCTCGTCTCTATGCTCTGTGCCCTTTTGCTCAATACAATCAAAACCTGCACCAATTTCCACACCTTTTACGGCATTGATACTCATAAAGGCATGCGCCAGCTCGGCATCTAGCCGGTCAAAGATTGGCTCACCCAAACCAGGTGGTACATTGCGTGCAACAACAGAAATTTTCGCGCCAATAGAGTTACCCTCTTTATTCAGCGCTTTCATATAATCTTCCATCTCACCGACTTTACCGGCATCAGGGCAGAAAAATGGATTGTCATTGACGATAGACATATCCACTTTTTCAACTTTAATTGGACCCAGCTGAGACAGGTAACCGTTGATTTCAATACCAAACGATTGCTTCAAGTATTTCTTGGCGATAGCACCCGCTGCAACACGCATTGCTGTTTCTCGAGCAGAAGAACGACCGCCCCCGCGGTAATCCCTGAAGCCATATTTCTGGTTGTAAGCATAATCAGCATGCGCTGGTCTAAAGGTCGTTGCGATATTCGAGTAATCTTTTGAGCGCTGATCCGTATTCTTAATCAACAAACCTATGGGCGTACCCGTTGTTTTCCCCTCAAAGATACCAGAGAGGATCTCAACTTCATCAGCCTCTTTACGCTGCGTAGTGTAGCGCGATGTGCCCGGCTTCCGACGATCCAGGTCGACCTGTAAATCTTCTTCACTAAGCTCTATCCCCGGAGGGCAACCATCAACAATACAGCCTATCGCTTTTCCATGGCTCTCACCAAAAGAAGTGACTGTAAAAAGCTTTCCAAACGTATTACCCGACATACTATCTGCCTCTTTCTCTAGTTAAACGCTTTTGAGCGTTCAACAATAATATTCAATTCTATACCCAAGGGTAGTTTCTTAATTCTTGTGCGCGAATCACAAACACGCCGTGCCCACCCTGTTCGAACTCAACCCAAGTAAAGGGAAAATCAGGATAAGCCTCTTCTAGCGCTTCCCAACTATTTCCAACCTCAACAATCATTAAGCCATCATCGCTTAAGTGCTTCGCACCTTCCGATAGAATTCGTCTGACAATATCCAGCCCGTCAGGCCCTGCAACCAAGCCTAACACAGGCTCAGCACTATACTCTTCGGGCATGCTGTCAAAATCATTTTGATCAACATAAGGCGGATTCGACAAAATTAAATCGTAACGAACATGTTCACCATCCGAGAACTGCGAAGGATCGCTCAAAGCACTGAAAAGATCAGAGGAAAACGCCTGAACCCGGTCATTTAATTCATACAATTCAATATTCGACTTTGCCACGGCCAGGGCATCGACTGATATATCAAACAAATCCACCTGCGCCTCTTCAAACTCCAAAGCGGCAGCGATGCCGATGCAACCACTTCCGGTACATAAATCAAGCACTCGCTCAGGCTCATTTAATAGCCAAGGTTCCATATGATGCCCGATGAGTTCGGCAATCGGAGAGCGAGGTATGAGCACTCGCTCATCGACATTGAAGCGCAAACCACAAAACCAAGCTTGTTTGGTGATATAAGCCAGTGGCTCTCGGCCTTTTGTTCTGCGCTTAATCGCATCTAAGATAAGCGCCTTCTCTTCGTCTGCCAGACGACAAGACCATAGTTCAGTCGAAAAATCCCAAGGCAGATCTAATAACTGAAGAACCAGGCTGACTGCCTCATCCCAGTTGTTGTCAGTACCATGGCCACAATAAACCTGTTCACGATTCAAACTCGAAAAAGTGTAACGAATAAAATCAGCTATCGTCTGCAAATTTGACTCACTACTTGATGCACTGCTAGCAAGTTCAGAAGAACGGGTTTGAGTCTGAGGCACGCGGGCTAATTCCTAATATCGAAAAAGCCCGCAATTATATAGAGAATCGGCAGCTGGGGGAATGGGAGACACCGAAGTCAGCAGCTAAATTTAGATTGCCTTAGTATCAAAAGCTAAATTCTTGCCAAACTTTAGCGACAACTGATCCCCTTTGTGTAGCTGCCCCACCCCCTTCGGCGTTCCGGTAAGAACAACGTCACCTGGGTTGAGCGTGAAAAAGGTACTCATATGCGCAATAAGTGGCGCGATCGGGTTCAACATATCGCTACTCTTACCATGCTGTCGCAACTCTCCATTGATACTCAAGGTAAACTCAAGCTGGTTTAAGGCTGTACAGTTCCCTAACGGAACAAATTCACTGAGCGGGCAAGCACCATCAAAGCTTTTGGCGACTTCCCAAGGGTGGGATTTTTCTTTCAACTTTGACTGCAGCTCACGCCGCGTTAGATCAAGCGCCAAACCTAAGCCTTCAATTCCTTGCTCCGCTTGTTCGGCATTTGCATTAGATAGCGTCTCTCCGATCAATACGGCAATCTCTGCCTCATAGTGGCAATCTGTGTCTGGAATAGTGAAAGGTTCACTTAAAGAGACGACAGCCGACCCTGGTTTAATAAACAGAATCGGCTCAGAAGGTATGGGGTTATTAAGCTCTTTGGCATGTTCTGCGTAATTACGCCCGACACAAACGACTTTTGTGATAGGTGATTCGAATAAACTTCCATCAACAAATTTTGCTGTATAAGGCATCACTACTCCTACTAAGCTACAAGGTCTCTAGGAGCAGTGTTCTGCGCAACTACTCCGGAGTCGCGCATTCTGTCGCAGATGGATTAAATTTACAACGGATCTTCCACAATATTGAGATAGCTTTTGCGTCGTAGGCTTTTTCATCTCTTAAGGCTAAACGAATCTTCTTAGAAAGGTTTTCATACTCTGACTTTCTTACATCATCGAGACTCACCCAGTACTTCTGTGGAATTTCACTGTGTGCCTGCTTAACTGTATTCTCGAGTTCATTAAATCGAGATAGCGCATGCTGGCGCATATTGTGAGCAAAATTTGCTGGGGCTGTTTCAGTATTGACGACCATTTCCATCACAGCATAAAGAATATTGAAGTCAACAATTCCGCCAGTTTCGCCCAAACCTTTGTATAACTCAAACGTGTTGTAAGCCAACGCGGGCGCAAACATTACGTCAACGTTGCCATTATTGAATTGCCCACCCCAAGTAGCCAACGAAGTGTGTACCGGCGATGCACCAACCACTTGGGCAAATCGCTCACTGGCTACATCAGCATTCAAAATAGACACTTTTTTGCCGCTAATTGCTGATATATCCACATT
>NZ_LWGG01000866.1:0-848 GCF_001635365.1 Oleiphilus sp. HI0128
CACCAGCAGGATTCGAATAACAGTTAGAATATTAGGAATCTGATTAGCTGCGATCATTCTATCTCCAAAATAACCATAGCAATGACTAAGACCCGGAGCGCCAAACAAATTTATCGAGCGCATCGACAAGCATACCCTTATTTAACTCCAATATACCGTCTAGCTCCGCTTCCCGTTTTATTAGCTTTCGCCCAAGAGATAGGTGCTGAGAAAGCATTTCTCTTGTATCACGCAAGCGCAACTCAAAGGTAAGCTGATCTTCCTCGGCTAGCAACATATTTACGGATGCAACAGGCGCAAGATCTTGCAGGTAACGCTGTACATCCACATAATCTTCGAAAGAATCGATACCAAGCACTGAAATGGTATAGATTTCTGAACTTGCTACGCCAGATATAGCATACTGAGTAGATATAACGCTTGCCAAGCGAGCAACAAACTCTTTTGAAACCGATTCACTGCTTGCCTGAGCGCTTTCACCAAAGAAAGTTTGCTCACCTAGGAATAGCTGCCAGTCTGCACGCCATTGACGCTGAGAAACAGGCTCTTTTGCTTCATCAAGTTCTTGAGCCTCAGGAGTAATGGAACTTTGCAAGCGTACAATTGCAACAGCGTCGGTGCCATAGCGCTTACTAGCATCAATATGGGAGTCAGAAAACAGGCCCCATAATCCGTCAACATCTAAAAGCGAAAGGTCTGTCAGATCGGCCACAGGAATAAAAAGCGGCAAACCTCGAGTCTCAGCAATGCCAGTCAATTCAGGTAGCACCTCATCCAGTTCGGAAGCGCCGATAACGCTTCGCTGCCCTTGTTCATCAGACATCACCACCCAAACCAGAATTGAAGGA
>NZ_LWGG01000867.1:0-4840 GCF_001635365.1 Oleiphilus sp. HI0128
GAGACATAAGTATCAATATAAATGACACCCCTACTTTTAAACCCAACACCTGCCATTTCTCAGATAGTGGTTCGCCTTTTACAGCTTCGATCAAATAGTAAAAAATATGCCCTCCATCCAAGACAGGAATGGGCAGTAAATTTAAGATTCCTAAGCTTACGCTTAATAAAGCTAGAAAACGCAAAAACTCTTCAGAACCTGACTCGATAGACTCACTTGCTACTTGAGCGATGGTTATCGGGCCACTCAGGTTATCAAGAGAAATTAAGCCCATAATCATCTTCTTGATCGCGTTAAGTGTCATAACACAATCAGCCCAAACTTGTTCACTCGCCTGCATCAGGGATTCAAGAGGACCGTAGCTTATCGTTCTTATCATCTCTTTCGGGTAAGTAAAGGGCTGAACACTCACTCCTAAACGACCAACCGAGGCACCGTCTTCACGTATAAATACTTCTGGTCTAAGTGACAGAGTCTCGACAATAAGCCCATTGTTTTCTCCACTCCTCTCAACCTTAACGACAACATCTTTTTCAGCAGAGACTTTGATTACATCGACAAAAGCAAACCAGTCTTCAATAACTTTACCGCCGGCCTCAATTACTTTATCGCCCGCTTTTAAGCCACCCTGTTCAGCCGGACTATCGGCTAAGACACTCCCCATTACTGCGGGAACAGGCGGCTTTAATGGGTGGACACCTAAGTCCTTAAGCAGTCCATGTGGCTCACGGTCCAACATCCAGTTTTCAACACTTAATGTATAACCATCAGCAGTCTCACTAGCACCAGCCTTAGCGAATAATTCAATATCACCGCTGTCGCCGATACGGTTCACTAAAGCCATACTGACAGAGCGCCAACTCAGAGTATCTCGCCCATCCACCTGAGTTATTTCAAGACCAGGATACAAACCAGCCCTTGCTGCAACCGACTCCTGATCAATTTCACCTATTGTTGGAGTCAAGGCACTGAAGCCAATAATGAACATCAGCCAGTAAGCTGCAATAGCAAATAGAAAGTTCGCGATAGGGCCTGCTGACACTATCGCAATACGCTGCGAGACAGGCTTGCGATTAAAAGCATAAGGAAGCAAAGCGGTTTCTACAGGGGCTTCGCGTTCGTCAAGCATCTTGACGAAGCCACCTAAAGGAATACTAGCAATGGCAAACTCGGTTCCATCCTTGTTTTTCCACATAAAAATCGGGCGCCCAAAGCCTACTGAAAATCGTAGGACCTTGACACCACAACGCTTGGCAACCCAGTAATGTCCATATTCATGGATCGTAACTAGAATACCAAGCGTAATAATTAGCGAGAGTATGGTCTGAATCAGTGTCATTAAATATACTGGCTCATCTTCATTAAGGCCGTTTCTTCTTCATTATTTGCTGTTGAGCTATAACTCTAGCCTCTTCATCAACAGACAATATCTGATTAACTGATGTTATTGGAGCGATTGAGGCATCTTCTAATGTTGACGCAATAATATCAGGGATAGCAGTAAAGGAGACATTACCTTTTAGAAAGGACGCGACAGCAACTTCATTCGCAGCATTTAAGACCGTACACGCAGTACCACCAACATCAAAAGCCTCTTGAGCCAACTTAAGGCAGGGAAAGTTTTCAAGATCAGGCTTTTCAAAGTTTAGTTGAGCAACTTCAAATAAGTCTAATGAAATGGCACCTGAGGCAATTCTTTCGGGCCACGCCAAGCCATAGGCAATTGGTGTACGCATATCGGGGCTTCCCATTTGCGCTATGACCGAGCCATCCAAGTATTCAACCATGGAATGAACAATACTCTCAGGATGAACATGAACCTCGATATCTTTCGGACTGATATCGAACAACCAACACGCTTCGATTAGCTCCAAACCCTTATTCATAAGCGTGGCAGAATCTACTGAGATTTTACTTCCCATCTGCCAGTTTGGGTGTGCGCAGGCCTGTTCTGGCGTCACCGTACTAAGGCGATCACGAGACCACCCCCTGAAAGGCCCACCTGAGGCAGTGAGCAATACACGCTGCACTTCTCGTTCTAAAGACTGGCCACACTGATAGGAACCAGGAAGACATTGAAATATCGCGTTGTGCTCGCTATCGATAGGCAATAGCGTTGCACCTGAACGACTCACCTCTTCCGTAAAGAGCTGGCCAGACATAACTAAGGACTCTTTATTCGCTAGTAAAACTTTCTTACCTTTTCTAGCAGCAGCAAGGTTCGCCTCTAGCCCGGCTGCACCAACGATTGCAGCCATGACGACATCAACATCATCATGTGCGGACACACATTCCAGAGACTCCGCACCTGCCAAAACTTTGATATCAGAAGCATGTTTTAGCAACTCACCCTGCAAGCATTGCGCAGCATCTTCATCCACCATAACCGCAATACTTGGGGAGTGCTTCAAACACAGAGCTAGCATTTGCTCGACACTGCGATGCGCCGTCAGAGCAAATACCCGATACCTGTCTGGGTGCCGACTAATCACGTCGAGCGTGTTTAGACCAATAGAGCCGGTCGCCCCCAAGACACATACACTTTGAATAGTCGACACTTAATAACCTGAATTACTGAGAGTTTGCGAAAAGTAGAATAACACTAGGCGACCCAAGAGAGATTGTATAAAGCAAAGACAAACACTGGAATCGCGGCAACCAAGCTATCAATACGATCAAGCACACCGCCATGACCAGGAAGCAGATTACTACTATCTTTAATACCGCGTTGTCGCTTAAACATACTCTCTGTTAAGTCACCAATTATTGAGATTGAACCAGTAATAATTGAAATGACTGCAAACTGTATAGTCATTGCGAAATTATGTTCTAGCAAATTACTAGCAATCAGAGATAACAATAGACAAGCAGCCAGACCGCCCCAGGCTCCAGCCCACGATTTTCCAGGGGAAACTTTTGGTGCTAATTTCTTCTTACCAAAAGCTCGGCCAGCGAAATAAGCCCCCGTATCCGCGGCCCACACTAACATCAAGATATAAAAAATAAGCCAAAGAACATTTAAGTCAGCTAAGGGCGCATATTCACTTGAGCGTAGAAAAACTAAAGCCTTCCACAAAGGAGCAAGCACAACAAAACCAAGCAGTAACTGAACTATTTTCCCCTTCCACAGGGAAGATGATTCTGGAAAAGTCATGACCAGAACACATGCCAAGGCCCACCATGCAACAGAAAGTGTTAATACCCAGGGAAGAGACATACTGCCGACAAGCAAAAATAGGAAAACCGCCATAACGAGAGCATAAACCACTCGCGCTGCAGAAGCGCTCACGCCTGAAAGGTTAGCCCATTCCCAGGCACCTAAAATAACAATAGCTGCGACAAACCAAGAAAAATACTCTGGAGGCAGTAAAAAAACACCCCCCAAAACAAGTGGAGCAAGAATTAAAGCTGTAATTATTCGTTGTTTTAACACAAAAAGAGTCCCGTGATTATTTACTCGGCCTGATCCAACTGATCATCAGTTTGCCCAAAGCGCCGCTTTCGTCCAGCATAGGCTTTTAAGGCTTCCAGCATCTGTTCCTTCTTGAAATCGGGCCAGTACAAATCGGAAAAATAGAATTCTGCGTAGGCCAATTGCCATAACATAAAATTGCTGATGCGCTGCTCACCCGCAGTGCGAATCATTAAATCAGGTAAAGGCAAGTCACCCAAAGAGATATGTGATTGAATTAAGTCTTCGCTCACATCTTCAGCCGCAATCTCGCCGGAAGCAACTTTATGGGCAATTTTCCGCGTCGCTTGCGCGACATCCCAGTGCCCACCGTAGTTAGCGGCAACGACCAGAGTCATACCATCATTATTTTCTGTTAGTTCTTCCGCTTTCGCCATATGCTCCTGAAGCACATCACTAAACGGCTCTCGATCACCAATAATTCGCAAGCGGATATTATTTGAGTGCAGTTTCTTAACTTCTCGCTGCAAGGCAAAAAGGAAAAGCTTCATTAACGCACCAACCTCTTCGGCGGGCCTCCTCCAGTTTTCACTACTAAAGGCAAATAGAGTCAGCACCTCTATATCTTCCTCAACACAAGCTTTAACGACATCTCTAACCGCATCTACGCCTGCCTTGTGCCCAGAAATCCCTATCTTTTTGCGCTGCTTAGCCCACCTATTATTACCATCCATAATGATAGCAACGTGTCTAGGTTTACTCCCTGAGCTTAGAGGAATGTGCTCACTCAATTTATCTATCCAACCCAATACTTAATAACACGAAATTTAACGAGCGAAAGCATTGGACACACTTTCGCCCGAAACAGGCAGTTTTTATACTTCCATCAAGTCTGATTCTTTTTCCTGCAATAAAGCATCAACTTTAGCAACATAAGTGTCAGTTAGTTTTTGGATACCATCTGCTGCTCTTTTTTCTTCATCTTCTGAAATCTCTTTCTCTTTCAAAAGTTCTTTAATATCGGAGTTAGCATCTCTGCGAATATTTCTAACAGATACTCTTGCACTCTCGGCATCTGCTTTTGCTAGCTTAACCATATCCCTACGAGTTTCCTCTGTTAGAGCTGGCATTGGCACACGTATTAAGTCACCAGAAGTTGACGGGTTTAAGCCGAGGTTAGCTGCTATAATCGCTTTTTCGACCACTGGCACCATTGGTTTTTCCCAAACAGAGATTGCCAAAGTTCTGCCATCTTCAACACTAATATTAGCCGCCTGCTTTAGCGGTGTATCTACACCATAGTATGAAACTGATACGCTATCTAAAATACTTGGGTGCGCTCGACCAGTACGAATCTTGGCAAAAGCAACACCTAGCGCATCAATACTTTTTGCCATACGCTCTTCAGCATCTTGTTTAATTTCATCT
>NZ_LWGG01000868.1:0-3300 GCF_001635365.1 Oleiphilus sp. HI0128
TTTGGACGGGATGAGCAAAGGCTGCGTATATTGAAGGGCAAGCTTTCAGCTGAATTGAACTTGCTTTGCCAGCGCTGCTTACATCCGGTCAAAAAGACAATAAGTTCTGAGTTTCAGCTCGGAATTGTAATGAGTGACGAGCAAGCGCAAAACCTTCCGCGTGTTTATGAACCTTTATTGGTGGAAGATGAAAAGCTTGTTTTACTGGATGTGATAGAAGAAGAATTGATCCTGAGTTTGCCAATGTTCGCTTATCATGATGATTGCGAACCTGAAGAGTATAACGAAGGTGATATTGAAGAGAGTGTTGAAAGTGAGGTCGAAGAGACCAAAGAGAATCCTTTCAGCGTGCTTTCAGAACTGAATTTAAAGAAATAATCGGTGAGCTAAGCTCATCAATTGATTTGAAATACCCGCGGGAGAACAAATATGGCTGTTCAAAAAAGTAAGAAAACTCGTTCAAGACGTGGCATGCGTCGTTCACATGACGCGCTAGGCACTGCAACTTTATCTGTAGATCCAACTACAGGTGAGAAGCACTTGCGTCACCACGTTTCTGCTGACGGTTTCTACCGTGGCAAGAAAGTAATTGAGACATTAGAAGACTAGTACGTAAATACTAGTTTCTGAAGACGGCGAAATGTCTGTAGGAATCACCATTGCAGTTGATGCAATGAGTGGCGATGATGGCCCTCAGGTTGTTGTCCCTGCTGTTTTTGCCTATCTTGAAAAGCTTCAGTCAAATGATGCTTCTCAAGCGTCTCCGGCAGCCAGCTGCCAAAGCAAAGCCTTCAATATCATCCTTGTTGGAAAACAGGTTGAATTGGAGGCTTTGTTGCACTCCTACCCAGAAAATCCATCAATATCGATTGTTCACGCCGAAACCGTTGTCTCTATGGATGACCGTCCTTCTCGTGTGCTGCGCAGTAAGCAAGATTCCTCGATGGCTGTGGCACTCCAACTGGTCAAGTCTGGTCAAGCTCAAGCTTGTGTAAGCTCAGGAAATACCGGTGCTTTGATGTTGTTAGGGCGATCAATACTGGGAACCTTTCCCGGTATAGATAGGCCCGCGATTACTAAAATGTTTCCTTCTCAAGGTGGTGGCTGTTTCGTTCTGGACTTAGGTGCAAATGTTGATAGTTCGGCCGAACATCTTCTTCAGTTTGCAATCATGGGCCAAGTATTAGCAAAAATTACCAAAGGCGTTGAAAATCCCCGGGTGGCACTGTTAAATGTTGGCGGTGAAAGTATTAAGGGTAATGAGCAGGTTAGGTTAGCCGCTTCGTTAATAGAAGAAAGTGAAGCGCTCAACTATATCGGCTTTGCTGAAGGCGGCGATATCTTTCGTTCCTATGCAGATGTTATCGTTTGTGATGGCTTTGTTGGCAATGTGGCGCTAAAAAGTGCCGAGGGTGCTGCCAAAATTCTGCTTTCCGGTATAAAAGACTTTTTCAAAGAGTCATGGTACCGGAAGTTGCTGGGTCGTCTCATGCTGCCTTTGCTGGCAAAGACATTGAAGCAGCTAGACCCAGACACTCACAATGGGGCCATCTTCCTTGGTCTGCAAGGCGTTTTGGTTAAAAGTCACGGGCATGCTAATGCGAAGTCTTTTGAGCAAGCGATTGATCTTGCCTATAAAGAGGCGGAAGCTAATCTGCCGGAGCTGATTAATAGCGAGCTGGAAAAGGTTTTGCTATAGCGCTGGTCTTGGTGGCTATGCGTCGCTAATTATTTGAATATCCAAGTCAAACTATCTAAAAGGTGAATTTTGTGACAACTGTCTTTATGTTTCCCGGTCAAGGTTCTCAGTCAATTGGAATGATGTCAGATCTCTTGGCGCAGTCAGAATTAGCAGTAAAAACCTTTACTGAAGCGTCTGAAGCAATTGGAGAGGATCTTCAAGATATTGCGCTAAATGGGCCTGAAGATAAGATCAACCAGACGGAAATTACTCAGCCTATTGTATTAACGGCAAGTGTTGCGATGTGGCGTACCTGGATAGAAAACTCTGACATCCGTCCAGACTATGTGTGTGGGCATAGCTTGGGTGAATATACGGCCTTGATCGCTAGCGGCGTACTGGATTTTGAAGAGACGGTTAAGCTCGTTAACCTTCGTGGTAAGCTTATGCAGGGAGCGGTTCCTCTAGGTGAGGGCGGTATGGTTGCTCTTTTGGGGCTTGATGATGATAAAGCTAAAGAGGCTTGTAAAGAGGCAGCCCAAGGGCAAGTTGTTGCGCCGGCAAACTTTAACTCTCCTGGTCAGATCGTCATATCGGGTGCGACCGATGCGCTGGACCGGGCGATGGCTATCGCAAAAGAAAAAGGCGCTCGTCGTACTGCGAAGCTTCCTGTAAGTGTTCCTTGCCATTGTGACTTGTTACAGCCTGCAGGTGAAGAGTTGGCAAATGCAATGTCGAAACTGACATTTAAAGAACCCGGTATTCCTATTGTGCAAAATGTGAATGCTCAGGTAGCCACAAACCTGGAAGAGCTAAAGACAAATTTATTGGCTCATTTGCATAGCCCCGTACTTTGGTCACAATCGGTCACTAAGCTGATTGAGCTAGGTGCCGACACTTTCGTTGAATGTGGTCCTGGTAAGGTGCTAGCGGGCTTAAATAAACGAATTGATAAAACGGTTAACACGATGGCTATGTCAGACGTGAGTAGTCTTGAAAAAGTAGTTTCCGGTTTATCAGATTAAACATGCTGTATAGGGTGCGCGGTGCGCACCAAGTTAAAATACCAAAATAAAGAACAGGAAAATGGCAATGGAAAAGAAGGTGGCGTTAGTCACGGGCGCAAGCCGTGGAATAGGTCAGGCGATTGCTAAAGAGTTGGCCATGGATGAGTCCTTAACGGTTATTGGTACTGCCACAACAGAAGATGGTGCCTCGTCAATTTCGCATTATTTCTCAAAGTGGGGCTTGGACGGTGACGGCATTAAGATGGATGTGTCAGACCCAGAGTCGGTCACAGAAGGCATCAAACAGGTCACTCAAGCTTATGGTCCGCCTTTGATCGTTGTAAATAACGCCGGCATTACCCGTGATGGTTTGTTGATGCGTATGAAAGAAGAAGATTGGGATAATGTCTTGAACACCAACTTGAGCTCGATTTACAGAGTCTCAAAGGCAGCGCTCCGAGGCATGACTAGGCGCGCTGGGGACGAATTATTAACGTTAGCTCTGTTGTTGCGCAAATGGGCAATGCAGGCCAGGCAAACTATTGTGCTGCCAAGGCAGGCATAGAGGGCTTTAGCCGCTCTTTGGCAAAAGAGATTAGTGGGCGAGGCATT